>CAIKOL010000034.1 GCA_903829085.1 uncultured Anaerolineales bacterium
ACACCGGCCGCGGTCGAGGCAGCCGCCTTCCAGGGCATCCGCAAAGCTGCCGAACTCATCAACCTGGACGTGCACACCGGTTCACACCCGCGCATCGGCGCCACCGACGTGGTCCCGTTCGTGCCGATCTCCGGCGTCAGCATGGAAGACTGCGTAGCCATGGCTCGCCGCCTGGGTGAACGCGTCGGTCGTGAGCTGAACCTGCCGGTCTACCTGTACGAGGAAGCCGCCACCACGCCCGAGCGGGTCAACCTGGAGAACATCCGCCACGGACAGTATGAAGGCCTCAAGCTTGAGATCGAAACCCACCCGGAACGCAAACCGGACTTCGGCCCGGCCCATCTCGGGTCTGCCGGGGCAACCGTCATCGGGGCCCGCCACCCGCTGGTCGCCTACAATGTCTATCTCAACACCAACGACCTGGCAGTTGCCAAGGCCATCGCCAAAGGGCTGCGCCAGTCATCGGGAGGCTACCGCTATGTCAAGGCGCTCGGGATGCTGGTGGAAGGCATGGCCCAGGTCTCCATGAACCTGACCAATTTCCGCCAGACGCCCGTCTTCCGCGTGGTCGAGACCGTCCGCCGCGAGGCCGCCCGCTATGGCGTCAGCATCCACCACAGCGAACTGGTCGGGCTGATCCCGCAGGAGGCGTTGATCGACTCGGCGGTCTGGTACCTGCAATTGGACGGTTTCAATGCTGACCAGATCCTGGAACAGCGCCTGTACGCAGCCGCGGCCGAGTCCGGGGCTGCAACCGGAAATTCCTTCCTGGATGACCTTGCCGCGGCCACGCCTACTCCCGGCGGCGGATCCGCTGCCGCCCATGCAGGCGCAATGGGTGCCGCCCTGGTTGCCATGGTCGCCCGTTTGACGGTTGGCAAGAAGAAATATGCGGCTGTGGACGCCCAGATGACCGAGATCCTCAACCAGGCTGAACGTCTGCGCCGCGAACTGACCGCCGCCGTGGATGAGGATTCGGCTGCTTTCGAAGCCGTGCTGGCCGCCTTCAAACTGCCAAAAGACACGCCCGAAGAACAGCTGGTGCGCGCGCAGGCCATTGAGAAAGCCACCCTGTCCGCCGCATCGGTTCCACTCAACGTGGCGCAAAGATCCGTCAGCGTCATGGCCCTGGCCGAACGGGTCGTGGAACTGGGCAACCTGAACGCCATTAGTGACGGCGCCTCGGCGGCTGCCATGGCTCGCGCCGCCCTGACCTCCGCCGGGTATAACGTGCGCATCAATGTCAACAGCCTGGCTGATAGGTCCAGCGGGGATACACTGATCAGCCAGTTGCATACCCTCGAAGGAAAGGCCGCCCGGCTTGAAAGAAATGTCCATAAATTCATCCAGGAGCGCGGGGGCTTCTCGCTGGCATGAAGCCGGTCCGACCCTCCCCGCCCCCCCTCGGGAAAGCAGTTGCCTTTGTTATCCTGGCCGCCAGTCTGATCCTGGCGGCCTGTGGTAAGGCCGCCACGCCAGTTTCATCTCCACTTCCACCTGCCTCTCCGTCTGCCACGCTTTCCACACTGACCCGTACTCCCCTTCCCACCTCCCCTTCCACCTCCACCCCCACGCCGCTACCCCCCACCGCCACCTCAACCGCCACACCCATCCCCTGCGATCCTTCGGGGACAGATTATTGCCTTGAGAATGGCTACTTCATCTTCCAGCCCCCCATCTCCCCACCCGGGACCGATGGAATAGACCGTGGCTACCCTTTTGGAAGCACCGAGGGCGGGACCCGCGAACCGCACCACGGGGTGGAGTTTTACAATGCTTCCGGTACCCCCGTCCTGGCTGCCGCGGGCGGGACGGTGTATTACGCCGGGGATGATACCACCAGGAAGTTTAGCCCCTGGTCCGGGTTTTATGGAAATATCGTTGTCCTCCAGCATCCCCTCTCAGGCGCTCCTTTCGAAATACTGTATACTTTGTATGCCCATCTGTCGAAGCTGGATGTCACCAGCGGCCAATCGGTGATCGCCGGGGAAAAAATAGGCGAGGTCGGGCTGACTGGCACTGCTTCCGGCAGTCACCTCCATTTCGAGGTCCGGGTTGACCCGGATGATTACAGTTCCGCACTGAACCCGGAACTCTGGCTGATCCCCCACCCCGGCAACGGGACCCTGGCCCTGCTCACGACTGACCAAACCGGGGCAAAGATTTTCCCAACTTTCAACGTACAGTACTATCCGGACCGCACCAAACCTGAAGCCGAGCACTTCCAGGTGGATGCCTATGCGCTGGAAACTGTCAACCCCCGCGACCCCTGGGGCGAGATTGCTGCTCTTGGCGACCAACCCGCCGGGTCGTACCGGGTCACGTTCCAGTGGGCGGGTGTCTTGTATGAGAAATGGGTTGATATTCAGCCGGGAAAATTGACCCGGGTCATGTTTGTGGTGAAATAAAGCCATGCCCAATAACCTTGCCTCTCAACGCATCTCCCCTGAATGGAAGTTGCTGGAAAGTCTGAACAGCCCCCTCCAGATCCAGACCTTCCTGAATGCCATCCCCTATAGCGAAGATGAATTCTACCGCTGCCCGCTGCGCGTGCTCCGGGAGCGCAAGGCGCATTGCTTTGATGGTGCCTTGTTCGCCGCCATGGCACTCCGCCGCCTCGGGTACCCGCCCCTGATCTTGGAACTCATCCCCAACGCCCACGATGACGACCATCTCCTGGCGCTCTTCAAGCAACGGCAGCACTGGGGCGCCGTGGCGCAGTCGAATTTTACCGGCCTGCGCTACCGTGAACCGGTCTACCGCAGCCTGCGCGAACTGGTCATGTCGTACTTCGAAGACTTCTTCAACTCTGCCGGCGAAAAGACCCTGGTCGCTTACCGCGGCCCGATCAACCTGAAGGTCTTCGACCGGTTGGACTGGATGGTCAGCGACACTGGCCTGGAAACGTTGTCCACCGGCATGGACCGCTACCGTGTCCATCCGCTCATTACCGCTGAGATGATCACCGGCCTTGCCGCCGTGGACGGGCGCAGCTTGCAAGCCGGGTTGCTGGGATCCAACGCAGCCGGGCTGTTCAAGCTTGATAAAAAGAACCGGCCGGCCTGACGCCGTGCCAGCAGGTTACGACTTATAATATCCGGGAGGTATCCGCATATGCCAACAGTTCAAACACCCACCCCCTTCACCGACCGTGTCACCTCTCTCCGCCCCGAGGGCGCCTATGCCGTCCTGGCCCAGGCCCAGGCCCTTGAAGCCCAGGGACGCAGGATCATCCACCTCGAGATCGGCCAACCCGACTTTCCCACGCCTGCCAATGTCAGCGAAGCCGGCATCGCCGCCATCCACCTCGGCAAGACCAAATATACGCCTCCAGCCGGGATCCCCCTGTTCCGTGAGCTGATTGCAGAAGCTGCCGGGCGCCAGCGCGGGCTGAATATTGACCCCGCCCAGGTGGTGGTCGGTACCGGCTCCAAGCCGGGGCTGTTCTTCCCCACCCTGGCCCTGGTCAACCCGGGTGACGAAGTGCTCTATCCCGATCCCGGCTTCCCCACCTACGAGGCCATGATCCGCGTGGCGGGCGGCATCCCGGTGCCGGTCCCCTTGCGGGAGGAGAATCAATTCTCCTTCGACCTGGAGGTCTTCGACGCCCGGGTTTCAGACCGCACCAAGCTCATCGTGCTGAATTCCCCCGGCAACCCCACCGGCGGCGTCATCCCTCTTGAAGACCTGAAACATGTCGCTGAAAAAGCCCGCCAGCACAATTGCTGGGTGCTCTCGGATGAAATTTATACCCAACTGGTCTACGATGGCATCCTGGCTCACAGCATCGCCGAGGTGGATGGCATGCTCGAGCGCACCGTCATTGTGGATGGGTTCTCGAAGACCTACTCGATGACCGGCTGGCGTCTGGGCTATATGATCGCCCCGCTCCTCCTGGCAGAGCGCCTGGAACTGCTGCTCACCCACGCCACGGGCTGCAGCGCCGCCTTCACCCAGTACGCCGGGATGGAAGCCCTGAACGGGCCGCAGGATTTTGTGGCTGAAATGGTCACCGAATACCGCCACCGCCGCGACCGGATGCTGGAACTGGTTAACGCCATCCCCGGCGTGCATGCGCAGAAACCGCAGGGGGCGTTCTATATCTTCGCCAATGTCAAATCATATGGCTTGAGTTCAAAGGAAATTGCCACCCGCCTGATCAGCGAAGCCGGGGTGGCTATTTTGGCGGGAACCGACTTCGGCGCCGGGGGCGAAGGCTATATCCGGCTGGTGTACGCCGTCTCGCTGCAGAACATCGAGCAGGGGCTGGAAAAGATCGCCGCCTGGTTCAAGGCGTTGTAACCCTTAAGTTTGAGAACTCGCTTTCAAAAAGCAGGCTGGACGATGCTTTCCTCCAGCCTGCTTTGCTTTCCATGAATGCTCAGGTTCTCTTGCCCTACGCGTTCGACGGGGCCTCAAACGCCCTGGCATCCCGCTCGGCTTTCTTCACATTCACGAACGGCAGGATCGCCAGCCCCACCACAAAGAAGAAGATCAACGAAAGGATGGCCGGGCGCAGGCTGCCAAAGATCTGGTTCACCAGCCCGAACAGCAGCGGGCCGAACCACGAGGTGCCTTTATCGCTGATCTCGTAGAACGAGAAATATTCCGCCTGCTTGCCAGCCGGGATGATCTGGGCGAACAGGCTGCGGCTGATGGCCTGCGAACCGCCCAGCACGATCGCAATGAACACGCCCAGGATGAAGAATTGGAGCACCCGCCCCGACCCGTTCAACCCGAAATAAGCATAGATCACCACGCCCGCCCAGATGACCAGGCTGACAATGATCGAGCGCTTGGCGCCCACCCAGGTCGCCAGCTTGCCCCACAGCAGGGCCCCGAAAAATGCCATGAACTGGATCATCAGGATCACCACGATCAGCATGGTCTGGCTCATCCCCACTCCGCCGCGCAGGATCGGCGCGGCCGCGAAGGTGGAAGAGACCGCGATCACCGTCTGGATGCCATCGTTATACAGGAAGTAGGCCAGCAGGAATTTGAGCGTTTCGGGGAAATTCTTCAACTCCTTCAGGGTACCCCACAACTGTTTGAAACCCGCCCGGGCATAGGTCTCACCCTTGGGCAGTTTCTTGGCAGCCTGGCGGGTGCGCAGGCGCTGCCAGGTGAAGAAGGAGAAGCTCATCCACCACACGCCTGCCGAGGCCAGGTTGATGCGTACCGCCAGGTCCTTGGGCACCCCCAGCTTGTCGCTGAACATGTAAAAGCCCAGGTTGAGCAGCAGCAGGATCCCGTCTCCCAGGTAGCCCATCGCCCAACCATAGGAGGACACCCGGTCGCGCTGGTCATCGCTGGCGATATCGGGCAGATAGGAGTTGTAGAACACGATCGAGGCCCCGAAGGCCAGGTTGGCAACGATGAACAGCACCCCCCCCAGCCACCAGACCGGGGCGGTGGTGAAGAACATCAGCATGGTGGCGATGGCGCCGATGGTGGCGAATATCTGCATCATCTGCTTGCGGCGGTGGGAATAATCTGCGATCGCGCCCAGGATGGGCAGGAACAGCACCTGCATGCCCACGGAGATGGAGATGCAGTATGGGAAAAATGAATCCGGGGCGATCGGGACCCCCAGGATGCGTGCCACCCCGTCCTGGCTGGTGATGACCGCCTTCTCAGCCAGCGTGGCCAGGTACGGGCCCAGGAACACGGTCCCGATGGTGGTGCTGAAAGCCGAGTTGGCCCAGTCGTACATCGCCCAGCCGAAGATCTCACGCTTGTCGTTGACCTTGGGTGCTTCTACTGCAATTGCCATACTGCCTCCTGGAAGAATGATTTAGAAGAAATAACCCCTGCTGGTGGGTTGAGTTGCACAAATTATAACCGTCCTTGACCCACAGGCAGAGAGCAGAGAGCAGAAGGGATTCTCCACGACACTTGCACCGCACTCCCGAAAGACCATCGGGACGATGTGCGTTCGGTGCACACCTGCACCCCTGGCGGGCGGTGCCAGGGGTGCAGGTGTCGAAGGCATAGGCCTTCTAAGTAATCACTTTCACGCAGCACCCGTAACGCTACCCCCGTTCCCATCCTCATTGAGTGCCTGCGAAATTAAGGTATACTGCTGTTCTACATTGAAAGTCAGTCTCGTATACAACCATTAACTTAGAGGTGCAGCATGTGTCTCGGCATTCCCGCAAAGGTGATCGAACTCTACGAAGCCAACGGCATGAAAATGGCCCGGGTGGACTTCGGCGGCGCGCTAAAGGAAGTCTGCATGGAATACCTGCCCGAGGTCAAGCTCGGCGACTACACCATCATCCATGTCGGCTTCGGCCTGTCCATCCTGGATGAGCAGGAAGCCATGGAAACGATGGAACTGCTCCGCCAGATCGAGGCCGTCGGCGAGCTCGAGACCCCCAATTAACCGCCCGGAAAACCTCTCCACCATTCGCCTCTTGATGATCTAACCCACCCAATGAAATATCTTGATGAATACCGCGACGCAGATCTCACCCGCAAGCTGCTCGCCGAACTCCGTAAGACCATCACCCGCCCGTGGACGCTCATGGAAGTCTGCGGCGGGCAGACGCATTCCATCATCCGCTCCGGCCTCGACCGGATGCTGCCGCCCGAACTGACCCTGGTGCACGGGCCGGGCTGCCCGGTCTGCGTCACCCCGCTCCAGCAGGTGGACAAGGCCATCGCCCTAGCCTCCCTGCCCGGGGTGATCTTCTGCTCCTATGGCGACATGCTGCGCGTGCCCGGCTCCGGCCGCGACCTGTTCGCGGTCAAAGCCGCCGGGGGCGACGTGCGCATCGTCTACTCGCCGCTCGACGCCCTGAAAGTTGCCGCCGACAACCCCGCCAGGACCGTGGTCTTCTTCGCCATCGGTTTCGAGACCACCGCCCCGGCCAACGCCATGGCTGTCCTGCAAGCCAGGAGCCGCGGGCTGACCAACTTCGCCGTGCTGGTCTCGCACGTCACCGTCCCGGCTGCCATCCGCGCCCTGATGGACTCCCCCGACGTCCAGGTGGACGGCTTCCTGGCGGCCGGTCACGTCTGCACGGTCATGGGCTTCTGGGAATACGAGCCCCTGGCTGAGAAATACCGGATCCCCATCGTGGTGACCGGCTTCGAGCCGGTCGACCTGATGCATGGCATCCTCAAGTGCGTTCGGCAGTTGGAAGCCGGCACGCACACGGTGGAGAATGCCTACGAGCGCTCCGTCAGCCGGGAAGGCAACCAGCCCGCCCAGGCCGTCATCCGGCAGGTCTTTGAAATAACCGACCGCGCCTGGCGCGGCATCGGCGTGATCCCCATGTCAGGCTACCGCCTGCGCCCCGAGTTGGCTGCCTTCGACGCTGAGTTGCGCTTCCCCGAGGTGCAGGCCATCGAGACCAGGGAGTCGCCGCTGTGCATCAGCGGGCTGGTGCTGCAGGGGCGCAGGAAGCCCAGCGAGTGCCCGGCCTTCGGCAGGCAGTGCACCCCCCAGTCCCCGCTCGGGGCCACCATGGTCTCGTCGGA
>CAIKOL010000035.1 GCA_903829085.1 uncultured Anaerolineales bacterium
CCACGCGACGGTTTGAGCCAGGCCTTCTGCCAGACTGGTTTCTGCCCGGAAGCCCAGTAACCCGGCTGCTTTTTCGGGATTCCCCGCTGACCGGTAGATATCGCCTGTACGAGGGGCTTCAAAGCGCACCTCGGGCTGGCGTGGCGAGATCTCGCTCAATTCCTCCAGCAAGTCGAGCAGGTTTGTCTCGTGCCCGGTGCAAATGTTGAACACCTCGCCGGCAGAATCCGACTCGGCTGCCAGCAGGTTGGCACGCGCAACATCTTTGACAAAGATAAAATCGCGGCTTTGTTTGCCATCGCCGTAGATGGTGATGGGTTCACCTGCCACCAGCCGCCGGACAAAGATGGGGATGGCGGCGGCGTAGGCTGAATCGGGGCGCTGGCGCGGCCCATAGACATTAAAATAGCGCAGGGCTGTGACCGGCAGTCCCAGCACGTGCGTGTACAGGCGGGCATACAGTTCGTTCACCTGTTTGGACAAGGCATAGGGGGAAAGGGGGCGGACAGGTGTCGCCTCACTGGTTGGGAAGCTATCGGTATCCCCATAGACCGCGGTGCTGGAGGAGAGCACCGCCTTGCGGACGCCCGCCCGGCGGGAGGCTTCCAGCAGGGTGACCGTACCGCCCACATTAATGGCAAAACAAGTTTCCGGGTCTGTCATGGATTGCGGTACAGAGATGAAGGCTGCCAGGTGAAAAACCAGGTCCACATCCTGAACAGCCAGCCTGACGGTCTCCGCATCCCGCAGGTCGCCCTCCAGTATTTCCAAATGTCCCGGCAAGGCTGCCAGGTTTTCACGCGAGCCTGAGGAGAAATTATCCAGCACGCGCACGCTATCGCCGCGCTGCAGGAGTGCCTCCACGAGATGCGAGCCGATAAACCCGGCTCCGCCGGTAACGAGTGTGTGCATGGGCTATCTGCCTCGGAATCCAATGATCTGTGTCATGGTGCGCAGAATGATGAGAAGGTCCATCAGGAAATTGCGGTGCTTGATGTAATACAGGTCAAATTCGATCTTAATGTTGGTCTGCTCAACGGTGGCGGAATACCCATAATTAACCTGCGCCCAACCGGTGATGCCCGGCTTGACCAGCAGGCGCGCCCGGTAGAAGGGGATTTCCTTCTGATATTCAGCGATCAGTTCCGGGCGTTCGGCGCGCGGCCCCACCACGCTCATCTCGCCATTCAGAACATTCCAGAACTGCGGCAGTTCGTCAATGTGGGTGCGGCGCAGGAAATTGCCAAAGCGGGTGATGCGGCTGTCCTTTTCCTGCGTGATCTGCACCTTGCCATCCTTTTCGGCATCCTGGTGCATGGTGCGGAACTTAATAATCAGATAGGGCTTGTATCCCTTACCGGAACGGACCTGCCGGTACATGACCGGGCGACCGCTTTCCAGCAGGATCAAGACAGCCACTACCGGGTAGATGAGAAGGCAAATTGCCAGTCCGATCAACCCGCACAGAATATCAAACAGACGTTTGCTGGCTTCATAAATACCGCCCGCGCGGGCCTGGTCCAAAAAGGAACGGATGAGCCAATCCGATTCCAGGTGGTGGATGGGAACGCGGCCGAGCAGCTCCTCGTACATGCTGGGCATGGGTACCACTTCCACGCCACGCTCCTGGGCATCCAGGATGGCCTGGAACGTGGCGCCTTGCATCCTGCCTGACACAGCGATAATGATCTCGGTGATGGCTTCGGTCTCGATCATTTCAAGCAGGCGGTCGTTCGCTGCCAGGATGGGAAATCCAAGCACTTCTTTTCCAGCCTTGAGCGGGTCATCATCCATGAAACCGACCAGCAGGAAAGGCTGGGGAACCAAGTCTTTATAAGCCTGGGCAATGGTTTCCCCGGCGCTGCCTGCACCGATGACCAGCACCCGGCGCAGGAAAGCCTGAGCGGTGAAGATCTGGATATAGACCAGCCGCCAGAAAAAAGTCAGGATGGAGGCAAAGAGCAGGAAAAAGCCGATACCCCAGCGCGGCAGTGAGTTTTTCGGAGAGACCAGGTAGATGAGGGCGTAGAACAATACTCCAGCCAAGGCTGCCAAAGCGATCCCAACGGTTGTCTGGCGCAGGTTCTTGGCGCGGTGCAGGTCGTAGAGTTCGACCAGGAATACCATCCAGATCAGCGGCAGCAGGAAGAACCAGAACTCAACCCGTTGTGAAAGGAAATCCAGCGAGAACTTCTGCAGCCAGGCATCTTTTTGCGCCCAGAAATATAAACCGCCCAAAAGAGCCAGCACCGAGACAAACAGGTCTCCGGTCAACAGGATGGCCCGTTGTTCAGCGGGGCGGACCCGCCAGCGGTTGGTTTTGGGGCGTGAAAGCGGTGGCATCAATTCTTCTCCGGGAGGTGGTTGGTGAACATTCCCTTAATCATACTCCATAAAAAGCCGGCGCCCCAGGAAATATGCATGCAGGCAATTGCCAACGGCAGGCCGAGAACCAGGGAAAGTTGCTTGTGCTTGAAGCCTGCCTGGAACCCTGCCCCGGTCATAATCAGCAGATAGAGGATGGTCTCAGCAGCCAGCAGGAGCCTGAACAGGGGCAGGAAAAGCCCCAGGATCCCCAGCACCAACAAGCTGAACACAAACAAGGGCGGGAGTCCCTGTCTCCAGCGCAGGGTTTCGGGATAGCGGCGCAACATGCGCCACTTCCAGAAGCCGTAACGGAAATATTGTTTTGCCAGCCCCGGGAGCGAGGCCCGGGCGAAATACACGCAACGGATGGACGGGTCCAGCCAGACTTTCCCGCCCGACTTGCGGATACGGGTGTTGAACTCGTAATCCTCGTTGGTCAGCAGGTTCTCATCGAAGAAACCCACCAGCGCCAGGATCTCCCGTTTGAAGGCGCCGAATGGCACGGTCTCCACCTGGGCGGGTTTCACGGCGTGACGATAAAGCGCATCGCCAACCCCCAGCGGATGAGCGGCAGCCACGGCGATGGCGCTTGCCATCCACGTCTGCGCGCCAGGGCGGATCTCCCATACCCCGCCCACATTCTCCCCCAGGCCGGCTTCCAGATCCAAGACACAGCGCTCGATGTAGTCGGGATAAGGCATCGAATGGGCATCCAGGCGGACGATGATCTCCCCCTGGGCTTCCTTCAAGGCGCAGTTCAACCCGGACGGAATTTGACGCCTGGGGTTATCCACCACGGCAATATGCAAGTCCGGATGGGAATCTGAAAAGAGGGCGATCTGGGTGCGCGTCCCATCAGTGGACATGCCATCGGCGATGACCACTTCAAGGTCTGGGCGCGCAAAGGTCTGCGCGTAGATGGCCTCGAGCAGTTTGCAAATGGTGGTTTGCTCGTTATAACAGGGGATGATAATGGAGACAGAAGGCATGCTGGATTTTGTAGTCACAAAAAAATCGTTTCTACGCTTTCCGCTTGGAGGCAGCAGTACTTGCCCCGGGTATTGCCAACGGCAGGCTGACGGTGAAGGTGCTGCCCGTGCCTGGCTGGCTGCGAACGCTTATTTTACCACCATGCGCCTTTACAATCTCCTTGACGATAGCCAACCCCAGCCCGGCTCCGTGTTTCTGACCGCCTGGACGGGAGGGATCGGCCTGAAAGAAGCGGTCGAAGATGTGCGGCAGAGCCTGGGGCGAAATCCCCGCGCCGCTGTCAGCCACCTCCACCTGGACATCCATACCAGCCTGGGCAGTGCGCAGCACCACGCAACCCCCGGGAGGCGTGAATTTCAGGGCATTATCCAGCAAGTTGGTGAAGACCTGTGCCAGCCGGTCACCGTCCCCGGTGATGGCCGGCAGAGCGGGTGAGGCTTCCACGCGGATTCCCACGTTGCCAGCGCGGGCCTGGGGGGTAAACTTCTCGGCAATATTGTAGAGCAAAGCAGGCAAGTCCACCGGGGCGCGCTGGAGTTCGAGCGTGCCGGCGTCCAGGCGTGCCAGGTCGAGCAGGTCGAGCACCATGCGGTGCATGCGTCCGGATTCATCGTAAATCACCTGGGCGGCCTGTTTCTGAGCTTCAGGCGAACTGGCCGTACCATCCAACAAAGCCTGGGCGAAACCCTGCACCGAAGTCAGGGGTGTCTTTAATTCGTGGCTGACATTGGCGACAAAAGCGCGCTGCGAAAGTTGACTGGTCTGGACGCGCGTGTTCATCTCGTTGAAGGCGCGCGCCAGTTCCTGCACCTCGTGCGGGCCGTGAGGCACCACGGGCGTTGTCTCTGGCGAGGGCATATGCCGAGAAGCGACCACCACCTTTTGAAGCGGATCGCCGATCCACCGCGCCAGCCAGAAAGCCACCAAGAGGGAGATGACCAGCGCCATCAGGCCCGCTCCCAGCACCGGCAGCATTAATTCATCACCCAGGATGGTCAACAAGGGAACGGGCGGGCGCGGGACTGCCAGCATGAGCCAGCGCCCATCGTCCAAATGGCGGATCAGGTAAAGCCAGACCTGGCCATTCTGATCTCTACTAATAGAATACGATTGCAGGCGGGGGAAGCGAGGCATCTGGAGCGCAGGCTGCAGAGCTGCCTGCGAGTCGTTGAGCACCTGGCGATCGGCGCTGTAGAGGATGAGGCGGGTGGTATAGGCCTGATCAACCTGTTCGAAGCGTGCCTGGATATCAGCGCTGGAGAGATTAGCCCAACCCGGCTCATTCTTGCGCAAGAGGGCAGCCACGACCGTCAACCTTGCGTTGGCCTGGCGGTAGGTGGCCGGGTTCCTGATGATATAAATCAAGAGAACGGTCGCCACCACCGCCAGGGCGGCAGCAGTGACGAGGGCATAACTGAACCACAGGCGGAGGCGCAGGGAGGAGAACATTAATTCACCAGTTTATAACCGATGCCAGTCACCGTCTCGATATTGACCGAACTGCCGGCCAATTTCTTGCGCAAGTGGGCAATGTGTACATCCACGGTACGGGTCTGGCCGTAGAAGTCGAAGCCCCAGGCCTGCTGGAGCAACTGTTCACGGGTGAAGACGCGGCCCGGTTGCCCGGCCAGGAGCAGCAACAGTTCAAATTCCTGGGTGCGCAGGTCAAGGGTCCGTTCCCCGCTGGTCACCTCACGACGGGTTGAATCGATGGTCAGGTCACCTATGTGGATGAACGCGCCTGCCTGGAGGCTGCGTTCTGCCCTGCGCAGGATGGCCTTGACGCGGGCTACCAACTCGCGCGGGTTGAAGGGCTTGGTCAGGTAATCGTCAGCACCCAGTTCGAGACCCAGGATCTTATCAATATCCTCGTCACGAGCGGTGAGCATGATAATGGCAACCGGATTTTTCCCCAGGCGCAGGCGCCGGCAAACTTCAAACCCATCCAATTTGGGGAGCATCACATCGAGCACAACCAGAGCCGGGTTCAGACGGTTAACCGCTTCCAAAGCAGCCTGGCCATCCCCGGCTGCTTCCACCCTGAAATTCTCGCGTTCCAGGTACATGCGAGCCAGTTGAACGATGGAGGGTTCATCGTCAACCAGCAGGATCAGTTCGGAGGTCATTTGAGGATGGCAACCGCTTCGATCTCAACGGCTCCGCCCTTGGGCAAAGCTGCCACCTGGACGGTGCTGCGGGCGGGCGGGTTTTCGGTGAAGAACTCGGCATAGACGGCATTCATCTTTGAAAACTCTGCCATGTCTTTCAGGAAGACGATCGTTTTAACCACCTGCTCCAACCCCGACCCGGCGGCTGCCAATACGTTGCGGATATTGGTCAACGCCTGGCGGGTTTCGGCTTCGATGCCGCCCGGGACGAGGTTGCCGGAGACTGGCTCCAGACCGAGTTGACCGGAAGTGAAGACCAGATTTCCGGCCTGGATGGCGACGGAATAAGGGCCAATGGCCTTAGGAGCCTTATCGCTGGTGATAACGTTTTTTTCCATATATGTCTCTCCTTGAATGAGTTACTTACTGCTTCTTGCATAAACAACTGAATTGATAATGCCATAAAGCGGTGGAATATAGCTGGCATGAGTTCAATTATTTACACAGTACCCTGTAGATTGTATCATCTCCATAAAACAGGGACACGGCGATTCGCCATGGTCCTCACGGCTTTTACAAAGTAAGAAAGCCAGGCGGTCCTCACCCTGCACCCCCGTCCCAAGGCGATGGCTTCGACGCCTCATGGCGTTGAAGCTGCCTCGGCTAGAAGAGAATCTTGGGGTGTTGGCGGGTCGCTTTGCAACCCGCCAACACCCCAACTTTGTGAAAAGCGTGCCGTGTCCCTGCAGATGAGATGAATGGGCAATTACGGGGTAGTGGGGTGATGGGCTGTGCGGAAGGCTCGTACCGCTTCACGCAAGGCACGACCGGTATCCTCCATGGCGGTGCGGGTATCCTTGAGCACCTGGGCGAGCGCTTTAAGGGTTTCGATGGCTGCGCTGCGGTCGGTCACATGGCCGTTCTCGTCAAAACCAGCATGACTGGCGAGGATGGCAGCACCGGGAGCATGGGCAGCTTGCACAGCCGGGATGACGGAAGCGAGCGCATCGAGTGCAGCCTGGACGGCGGAAGTGTCCCAGCCTTTTTGATCGGCTTTATCAATCAGGACCTGGGCCTTGTTGATAAAATCGCTGGACCTGGCGAGCCGGGTATCCTCACGCTGGTAGAGCGCCTGGGCACGCGCCCAGGCCAGTTCCAGACGCGGGTTATCTGCAACCTGGATGGCGGGTGGGGTGGTCTGATCTGACAAACCGGCTGCCGAGGCGCCAGTGGAGGGCAGGGCTGCCAAGCCGATGGCAAGCACCAGGGCTGACAGGGCAAATTTCTTAATGAATGGGATAAGCTTGAACATGTGGTTTCTCCTTGGTTGTTTGGATTGGATGGTTGCATTGTAGGCCTGCGAGGTAACCGGCATATGGTCTGGATGTAAAATAGATGTAAAACGCGTTTTAACCTTTGCTTGACAATCTTCCTCTCTGCGTGTAAAATCTCACCCGCTCAATTGAAGGAAGGTTACCAGGCCGAGATAGCTCAGTTGGTAGAGCACACGACTGAAAATTGTGGTGTCGCCAGTTCGATCCTGGCTCTCGGCACTCTCGGCCTGATCGCAAGGCCACCTGCGGGCGTAGTACAGTGGTAGTACGTCTCCTTGCCAAGGAGAAGGTCGTGGGTTCGAATCCCATCGCCCGCTCTCAAACTTGAGGATTGCAGATTGAGGATTGCAGGTTGTCAATCAGCAATCCTCAATTTATAATCAAGTAGTGAATGGCGTCGTGGCCAAGCGGCAAGGCAAGGGTCTGCAAAACCCTCATCACGGGTTCAAATCCCGTCGACGCCTCTAGGTTGTAGAAAAGCAAATGCCTGTGAGGCTGGCATCCCGGGTTCCCCGACGGGCGGGACGATGCAAATCCCGTCGGCGCCTCTAGATAACAATGATGTTGATGTTCTGCCAGGCTTACACCACGGGTTTCCCGGCAGGCGGGACGATGCAAATCCCGTCGACGCCTCTGAAAAAAAACGAGTCTGCAAGGTGAACTGCACCCCATAAGTTGGACACAATTCAACGAATGGAGGTGCAGTTTTTTATGACAAAATATACAAGATCGGAACGGTTAGCAGCGGCCCAGGCTGTGGAAGCTGGAGAAAGC
>CAIKOL010000036.1 GCA_903829085.1 uncultured Anaerolineales bacterium
AGAGTACTGCATAAATAATTGAACTTATGCCGGCTATATTCCACTGCTTTATGGCATTTTCAATTCAGTTATTTATGCAAGAAGCAGTAATTCGTAAACCTGGTTGTACTTTAGTCAGGTAGATCGACCTCATGGATTGCTTCAATGAGATACAGGAATGCATTTTGCACGCTGGCTAGTTTCTCGGGAGAGAGCTGCGCCAGGACCCCTCCCATTACCTGGCGTTGAACTTCCAACCCTTTTTCGATCAGTGCCAGGCTTTTTGGCAGCAGCCTGATTTTCTTTGCCCTCCGGTCACTGGCAACTTCAACTCTTTCCACCAGTCCCTGCTGCACCAGGCGCTCCACCAACTGGCTGGCTGCAGCTTTACCCACCTCCATCAACACGCCAATCTCTGAAATTCGGGCTTCCCCCTCATGATACAGATACATCAGCGTATAAATTTGTGGCATTGACAGGCCGTCTTGCTTCATGGACCCCATGATCCCTCGCAGGGATCGTTGCATGAAGATTTCGAAATGCTTGTGGATATCCAGCTCAGATGAATGGGAAGATGACATGTTTATTTCCTAACATTCACAATCATTGTTCTACGATATTGGTTCATATATATATACTATACATGTATATAAACTATTTGTCAAGAGATTTAGGTTTAACAGGGATTGAGGCTAAAAGCCCAGGCTTTTCTCAAAGTTGGGGTTTGGGGTGTTGGCGGGTTGCAAAGCAACCCGTCAACACCCCCTATTTCTCCTATCACTCCGGTGATTCCCAGAGAACCATGCCTGGAGTACGTCTGGCAGTTCGAAGAACTGATACAATCCACTCAATTTATTCCACATTCATAAGGAGAAAACCATGCAATGGATCACCCGTTCCCACGTCCACGTTGACCGTGTCGCCTGCCCCTGGTTGATCACCCGTTTCGTGGATAGCGATGCCGAGTTCCTGTTCGTTCCAGGCACGCAGATCGAGAAAGTGGCCCTGGAGACCGGCGCCATCCCCTTCGATGCGCCCGGTGCAGAGTTGGGCCATCATGAAGGACGGTGCTCGTTCGAGTCCATCATCCTGAAGTATGGGCTGAAAGAACCCGGCCTGTTGCGCCTGGCAAAGATCGTCCACGCCGCGGATGTCTCGGAAGATATTGACAGCGACCCCATCGCTCGCGGCCTGGAGGCGATTGCCAGCGGCTACAGTCTGCGCTTCCCGGACGACCTGGAGAACCTGGAAGGCCAGTTCGAGCTCTACGACGCACTGTACGCCTGGTGCCGGCTGGATGTGGCTGCAGAGAAAAAATAGCTTTTTTTATACACATGCGCCGCAAAATTACCCCCGCCCTTCAAGCGTTGTTGGCTGCTGTACTCTTCGGCGCCTCGGCGCCTCTTTCCAAGCTCCTGCTTGGCGAAGTACAAGCCATTCCCCTGGCTGCCTTCCTGTACCTTGGGAGCGGCGCAGGAGCTTTCCTTCTGCTTCTTTTCCAACACTTCCGCAACGGGGGCCAGGCGGTCGAGGCTCGTCTCAGCCGCGCTGATCTCCCCTGGCTGGCAGGGGCGCTGCTGGCTGGTGGTGTCGGGGCGCCAATTCTCCTGCTCCTGGGCCTGGAGCGTACCCCTGCCTCCACTGCTTCGCTCCTGCTCAATTTCGAGAGCGTTGCCACCACCTTGATCGCCATATCCTTTTTCAAAGAATCGATTGGTCCTCGCATCGCCTGGGCCACCAGTTTGGTGACACTGGCCAGTATCCTGCTTACCTGGACGGGCGGCAGGTGGGGATTTTCGCTTGGCGCGCTGGGGATTGCCGGCGCTTGTTTTCTCTGGGGGTTGGATAACAATTTCACCCGGCACATCTCGGCCAAAAACCCGCTCATGATCGTATGCATCAAGGGGTTGGGAGCAGGCACGTTTTCACTGGTTCTTTGCCTGCTGCTCAAGCAACCGATCCCCGGATTGAATATCATCCTGCTGGCTATGGCGCTGGGATCCATCAGTTATGGGGTCAGCATACAATTATTCATTATTGCCATGCGTGCGATGGGAGCGGCCCGTACCAGCACCCTGTTTGGAATTGCTCCTTTTGTCGGGGTTGTCCTCGCCTTGCTTCTCCTGCGGGAAATGCCGCAGCCCTTGTTCTGGGCAGCCTTGCCGGTCATGCTGGTTGGAGCCTGGCTGATGTTGACCGAACGCCACCGCCACGCTCACATCCACCAGGTACTGGTACACAACCATCGCCATTCCCATCCTGACGAGCATCATGACCATGTTGATCACGAGCAGATACCGCTGGTGAACGGCTCGCACACGCATGAGCATCGTCATGAGAGGCTGGAACACGAGCACGCGCATGCCCCGGACCTGCATCACCGGCATGGGCACACACCCTGACCTTGGAAAGCATTGGGAATTGGGAAGAAAGGGGGGATCAGTCGCAAATATTTTTTCTCTGGCGTTGTTGATCTCTGGGTTTGGGGTGCGTCTTTCTCAAAGTCCAAAAAATATGATGATACCCGCCCCCTGTACCCCCGCTCAAAAGCGGAGGAAAGAGGATCCCGGGGGGTCAATTGACATGCAGATCAATTCCGGTTATACTCAATATATGAACATATATTCAGGTGTTATATGAATTCAACCTCCACTTCGGACTCGGTCCTGGATGAGCACACCGCCGCCCATGTGGCGGAACTCTTCCGCGCTTTCAGCGATACCAGCCGGGTGCGCATTCTGTTTGCACTCACCACGCAGGAAATGAACGTGAACACGCTCGCAGGCTTGGTGGGCATCAGCGAGTCAGCCGTCTCGCATCACCTGCGCAGCCTGCGCCAGATGGAACTCGTGGTGGCCCGCCGCGAAGGCAAAGAGGTTTTCTACCGCATTGAAGACGAGCACATCATTTCCTTATTCGAAGAAGGCGTGAAGCACGTCCAGCATGGATAAACTCTCTGCCAGACGATTGTGCGATCTCAGTATTTCATAAAATGATTGTTGCTGTGGCAACGCAAATCGCTCTTTACCCAAACGACTAAAGTCGTAATTACGCTTTTGCGATTTACACATTGGCATTCATTTTGCTACCCGGAGCGTCAACCCGGCACATCCAGGTTGTTACCATTTTTTGGGGACAGCGGATAGTTATGGAGTAACCAATGTCAGAAAATTTAAATGAAACCAACCTCCAGGGCCTGACCGAACAGGAAGCCCTGGAAATCCTGGCAGAAGATGGGTATAACGAACTCCCCTCTTCCAAGCAACGCACCTTCCTGCACATCCTGCTGGAAGTGGTGCGCGAGCCCATGTTCCTGATGTTGATCGCCTGTGGCTTGCTCTACCTGTTCCTGGGCGACCGGGCCGAAGCCCTGATGCTGATGGGCTTTGTGGTCGTCATCATCGGCATCACTTTCTACCAGGAACAGAAGACCGAACGGGCGCTGGAAGCCTTGCGCGATCTCTCCAGCCCGCGCGCCCTGGTGATCCGGGATGGCAGGCAGCAGCGCATCGCCGGCCGCGAGGTCGTCAGGGAAGACATCCTCCTGCTCTCCGAAGGCGACCGGGTCCCGGCGGATTCCATCCTGCTTTCAGGAAACAACATCAGTGTGGACGAGTCCCTGCTGACAGGTGAATCCGTGCCGGTGCGCAAGCGTCCCTGGAATGGGCGGCTCGAAATGCCCAGCATGGGCCGCCCCGGCGGCGACGACCTGCCGTTTGTGTATTCGGGCACCCTGGTGGTCAAGGGGCAGGGCATCGCCGAAGTGCGCAGCACGGGTGTGCGCACCGAGATCGGCAAGATCGGCAAGGCTTTGCAGATCCTCGAACCTGAGGATACTAATCTGCAAAGACAGACCAGCCGCATCGTGCGCAATTTTGCCATCGTTGGATTAAGCCTGTGTGCAGTCGTGGTGGTCGTCTTCGCCCTGACCCGCGGCGACTGGCTGAACGGTTTCCTGGCTGGCATCACCCTGGCAATGGCCACCCTGCCGGAAGAATTCCCGGTGGTGCTGACCATCTTCCTGGCCCTCGGCGCCTGGCGCATTTCAAAACAGCATGTGCTCACCCGCCGGGTGCAAGCCGTGGAGATGCTGGGCGCGGCAACTGTCCTGTGCGTGGATAAGACCGGCACGCTCACCCTCAACCGCATGACCGTCACCAGGTTATCGGTGGGCGGAAAAACACTGGAGGTGGATGGAAAACAGAGTTCGCTGCCCGAGGCGTTCCACCAGATCGTCGAATACAGCCTCCTGGCCAGCCCCGCCGACCCGTTCGACCCGATGGAAAAAGCCATGAAGGAATTGGGCGGGCGCACGCTCATGCACACCGGGCATATCCACAAGGATTGGGAACTGAGCCGCGAGTACCCGCTCTCTGAAAACATGCTGGCCATGTCGCATGTCTGGTGCTCGCCGGAAGGGCGCGATTTTGTGATTGCAACCAAGGGCTCCCCTGAGGCCATCGCCGATCTGTGCCATTTCTCCCCTGTGCAGATGGAATCATTGCGAAACGAGATCAACGCCATGGCTGAGGACGGCCTGCGGGTGATCGGCGTGGCGCAGGCCGGCTTTCAGGCGGGAACCCTGCCGGAAGGCCAGCATGACTTCGATTTCAAATTCATCGGCCTGATCGGGTTGGCCGACCCTGTACGGCCCGAGGTAGCCGGGGCAGTCCAGGAATGTTATACCGCCGGCATGCGCATCATCATGATCACCGGGGATTATCCCGGCACCGCCCGCGCCATTGCCCGGCAGATCGGCCTGAAGCCGGACGACCAGATCATCACCGGCAGCGAGCTAGATGAAATGGATGATGAAGAATTGCAGGCGCGCATCCGGACCGTCTGCATCTTTGCCCGGGCCGTGCCCGAGCAGAAACTGCGCATTGTAAACGCCCTGAAAGCCAATGGCGAAGTGGTGGCCATGACCGGGGACGGGGTCAATGACGCCCCCGCCCTCAAAGCCGCCCATATCGGCATTGCCATGGGCGGGCGCGGCACCGACGTGGCCCGCGAGTCTGCCGCCCTGGTGCTGCTCGACGACAACTTTGCCTCCATTGTACAGGCGGTGCGCGCCGGGCGGCGCATTTACGACAATCTCAAGAAGGCCATGGCCTTTATCTTCTCGGTCCACCTGCCCATCGCCGGCATGTCGCTCATCCCGGTGCTCCTGAACTGGCCGTTGGCCTTGCTGCCGGTGCACATCCTGTTTCTGGAACTGATCATTGATCCGGCCTGCAGCGTGGTCTTCGAAGCCGAGCAGGACGAGCCGGATATCATGCAGCGCCCGCCGCGCCGGCTGGAAGAACCACTTTTCGGGCGTGCCATGCTCCTTTCCGGCCTGATCCAGGGACTGGGCATCCTGGCAGTGGTGCTGACCATCTATGCAGTAACCCTGACGCGCGGTTATGGCGAAAGCGTAGCCCGCATGCTGGCCTTTGTCTGCATGGTCATCGGCAACCTGGGACTGATCTTTGCCAATCGCTCGTGGAAACTCTCCATCCTGCAAACACTCCGCATCCCCAACCAGGCCCTCTGGTGGGTGACGGGCGGTGCCGCGCTCTTCCTGGCACTGGTTCTAACCATCCCGTTCCTGCGCGACCTTTTCAAATTCGCACCGCTTAACAGCTGGGAATCGCTGCTGATCCTCCTGACCGGCTTTGCCAGCATACTGATCGCGGAAAGCGTGAAATTGAAGGGTATCCAAAAGTTCATTCAAGGAGACTGAAATGAGAATTAACACTCCGGTGCGCATCTTTCTATTGGTCATCGGTAACCCCCTGGCATTGCTGCTGGCGCTTGAAACCACCGCCCCCATTTCCAGCCGGTCACCCGACAACTCCCCCTGTCCCCCATGCCGGGAAGTACCTCAATAGTTGATCTGCACCGTCACCCCCACCTCCGCCCAATCGTAGAGCGCGTGGCTCTCCTCCACCCCCAGCACAATGCAGCCGTAGGAGATCGGCGCGCCCAGCACCCCCGCCCACAGGCGCCTTCCGTTCGACATGATCGGCAGGCCGTGGATGCCGTTCTCCAGGTTCCCGGCAGGGTAGATCCCCAGCCACCACGGCATCCACAGGTTCCAGGTGGAGGCATACGCGTCGGGGATTTTGTCCAGCACGTGGTAGGTGCCCGCCCGCGTGGCGTTTTCCATGCCCGTCGAGGCGATGAAACTGAATACCAGCTCCCCGCCCTGGTAGGCCCACAGGTGCTGTTCGGAGATGGAGATCACGATCAGTTTCTCGCCCCCCTGCGGGAATGGCTGGGCCATGAATTCACCCTCCATCAGCCAGTCCGGTGGCGTGGGCGTTTCCGTCGGCAACGGCGTGGGCGTGAAGGTGGGTGTGAGAGTGGCTGTGGCGCTCGGGCTGGGAGTCAGCGAGGCGGTCGCCGTTGGCGTGTAGGTTGCCGTGGGGTAAGGGGTGTGGGTGGGTATCTTCAGGGCTGCCTGCACCCAGGCCAGGGCCGGGTTGTCCTGCCCCAGGCTGGAACCGGGATCGCCCCGCCCGGCAGCCGGGAAGTTGTGAAAGACCGCCGCAGCAGAGGAGCCAATACTGGGCCAGAAGACCCAGGCCGCGCCTACCAACGCCAGCAATAGCAGCACCAGCAGCAGCGTGAAAAACCGGGAGACCGGCCTGGCCTGCGTGGAAGCACGCACCGGCAGCTCTCTCCTCCCGGCGGCGGGCTGGGTTACGACCGGGATCTCAGCCTGGACGGAAGCAGCCTTCTCAATCAGCCGCGCCGGTGTCGTCTGCGCCCTCAGCTGGGTTCGGGCCCACTCTAGGCCTTTACGGGCGCGTTCGCTGTGCGGGTTGATCGCCAGCGCCCGTTCCAGGTAGGCAATGCTCACCTTGGGCCTGGCCACCGCCGCCAGGATCAACCAGGGCTCTTCCAAGTCCGGTGACCTCTGCGCCGCAAGCTGCGCCCAACGGCGGGCGGCTTGCTTGTCGCCACGCTGCAGGGCCTCATAGGCCTGTTTCAAGAGCTGG
>CAIKOL010000037.1 GCA_903829085.1 uncultured Anaerolineales bacterium
CGCCAGCCCGAGGTGCGCTTTGAAGCCCCTCGTACAGGCGATATCTACCGGTCAGCGGGGAATCCCGAAAAAGCAGCCGGGTTACTGGGCTTCCGGGCAGAAACCAGTCTGGCAGAAGGCCTGGCTCAAACCGTCGCGTGGATGAAAAGCCGATGAAAACCAGGACCCGTTTCCAGCTCCGCAACCAGTACCTGATCCTGGTGGACATCTTCCTGACGGTGGCAGCCGTGGTGGGCGCATTTGCCCTGCGCCTGGATGATCTGTTCCGCATTTACCTGCCCGTGATGCTCTGGGTGATCCTGATCTCCTTGCTGGTAAAGCCTGCCATCTACTACTTGTTCGGGCTGTATCGCCGCCTGTGGGCTTACGCCAGCATGAATGAAATGAAGGTTATCAGCCTGGCAGTCTCGGTCGCATCGGCGGTAGTAGCGATCATCCTCATGATCCTCGATGCCCTGCAACTGCTGAACGTCCCGCGGCTGGTGCCCCCCATCGACTGGCTGCTCTCGCTGGTGGCGATCGGCGGGTTCCGCTTCTCCCTGCGCCTGGTGGCCGAGGCCCGCAATGCCAGTGCCAAGCCGTTATCCCGCTATATCAGCAACGTGATGGTGGTGGGTGCCGGCGACGCCGGTGCCCTGGTGGTGCGTGAAATGCAGCGGAACCCCCAGCTTGGCCTGCACCCGGTGGGCTACCTGGACGATGACGCCACCAAGCTGCGCCACCAGATCCACGGTGTGCCGGTGGTGGGCAAGTTGAATGACCTGGGGCGCGCCCTCGACCGCCGCCGGGTGGACGAAGTCATCATCGCCATCCCCAGCGCGGGTGGCAAGGTGGTGCGCATGGTGGCAGATATCTGCCGCCTGAAAGGCGTGCCCTTCCGCACCATGCCGGGGCTGTACGAACTGATCGGCGGCAAGGTCAGCGTCAACCGCCTGCGTGAAGTGGATATCACCGACCTGCTGCGGCGTGAACCGGTCCAGATCCAGAATGAACTGGTCAGCGCCACCTTGACCGGGAAAAGGGTGCTCATCACCGGCGCCGGCGGCTCGATCGGGCGCGAGATCTGCCGCCAGATCGCCCGCTGGGGGCCGCAGATGCTCATCCTGCTGGGGCATGGCGAAAACAGCATCTTCGAAGCCATGCTGGAATTACAGGAGGATTTCCCCTCCCTGCCGCTCCAGCCGGTGATCGCCGATATTCGCGACCTGCCCCGCCTCGAAAATATCTTCAACAGTTTCCGTCCGCAGGTGGTCTTCCATACCGCGGCCCACAAGCATGTGCCCTTGATGGAGAGCAACGTGGAGGAAGCCATTTCCAACAACGTGGTCGGGACACGCAACGTTTGCCAGGCAGCCTGCACGGCCAATGCGGAGCGCCTGGTGCTGATCTCCACTGATAAAGCCGTCCGCCCGGCCAATGTGATGGGTGCCACCAAGCGCATCGCTGAAATGATCGTGCTGGATACCGCCCACCGTACCGGGCGGGCTTTCTCGGTGGTGCGCTTTGGGAATGTGCTCGGCAGCCGCGGCAGCGTGGTGCCGTTGTTCAAGCGCCAGATCGCGCATGGCGGCCCGATCACGGTTACGCATCCCGACATGAAACGTTACTTTATGACCATCCCGGAAGCCGTCCACCTGGTGCTGCAGGCCTCGGCCCTGGGGCAGGGCGGCGAGGTCTTCCTGCTCAACATGGGCCAGCAGATCCGCATCCTGGACCTGGCAGAGGACCTCATCCGCCTTTCGGGCCTCGAGCCGGGCAAGGATATCGAGATCGTCTTCTCCGGCATCCGTCCCGGGGAGAAATTGAGCGAAGACCTGTGGGAGGAAGGCACCGAATACCAGAAGACCTCCCACCCGGATATCTTCCGCGTCGAGGCCGAGGAGTCCAACGTTCCGGCCAACCTGTCGGGTATCGTTGACGAACTGGACCACCTGGCGCGTGCTAACGAGCCTTCCGCCATCCTGGACCTGCTGGATGAGGCCATTCCGGATGGAAATGTGCACGGCACTCCGCTGCCTGTACTGGATCCGCTCAGCTGAGCACCGGAACCTGGCCCCATGCCCGAGATCAGTCTCTCCGAATGGAATCTCTTTCTGGCAAAACACTCCACCGCCCATCTGCTCCAGTCGGGCGAATGGGGTGAACTGAAGTCCGCTTTCGGATGGGAGGCCGTCCACATCCTGGCAGGGGAGAGCGGGGCGCAGATCCTTTTCCGACCTCTGCCGCTGGGATTCACCTTCGCCTACCTGCCCAAAGGACCCGTGAGCGCTTCCGTGCCCGGCCCGGATTTCTGGCCGGCGGTGGACCAGGCCTGCCGCTCCCGCAGGGCGGTCTTTCTTAAAGTAGAACCGGATGGCTGGGAAGGAGAGGCACACGCCTCCGTTTTCAACGGGCAGGCATTCATTCCCAGCCCCCAGCACATCCAG
>CAIKOL010000038.1 GCA_903829085.1 uncultured Anaerolineales bacterium
AGATCATAGGCCTGCTGAAGCAATTCGGGATGTTTTTCAGCATCGCCTACATCCGTTAGAGACCCATGAACAATGCCGACGATCTCGCTTTTCAGGAAACGGCACATGGTCTCAAAGGTGTGGATGGCATTAATGGCTCCTGATGTGTAAAGGTCTGTGTCACCATAGGTCAGAATGATCCCATAAGGTTTATGAGACAGCTCCTGCCAGTGATGGGATTGGAAACCATACCAGCGATCGACACAGAGTTTGAGTTGGGCAGTGTACGTAAACCAATAGATCGGAGAGGCCAGAACGATGGCATGCGCGGCAGCCAGCTTGGGGTAAAGCGATTGCATATCGTCTTCGATGACACATTCTCCAGCATCGCACAGGTCACAACCATCACATGGACGGATGTCCAACCCATGCAGGTAGATGCTTTCCACCTGGGCCCCAGCGTCCCGTGCGCCTTTCGCAGCCTGGTCAGCGAGTGCAGCGCTGTTGCCTTTTTCGCGCGGGCTGCCTTTCAGAATAAGGATGTTCTTATTCATAGGATCCTCCTTGTTTAAGTTTACTCAATTCTAGTGTATCTTGCACGAGCCTGGAGTAGGGTTTGGGTTCTTTGGGTATTAGCGTAGTGAGACAGGATACAGGGGGTGTTGGGCGGGGGCAGCTTGCCCAACACCCCATCTCTTTCCCTGCTTCACGGAGATTCACAAGGAGCCAGGGTTTGTTTACTGGTGGAGTTACTTTTCTCGTGATCAATCCTTCCCTTTATTATTGCTGTAAGCGTCTTTTAACCATCTGAAAAAGACTATGGATTTCCGGGACGCGCAACAAGACCAAAACCAGCGCATAGATACCCCCACCAATGACTACTCCGCCTGACGTTGTCAATAAAGAAGCAAGAAAGGGTGTCAAGGTGGCGGTTTGGAGCTTCATAAAATTCATCCATAAAACAAGTGCGACTACCATACCCAGGGTCCCGAGCATGGCAACTCCGAAACCTCGCGATAACTCCGGACCTTGAATGCCCTTCAAACGTTTCCGCAGCAGGAAGAAAAGCGTTGTAGTTTCGATCGCGGTTGAAAGCGAGATTGCCAACGCCAATCCACCCAGTGGCATCCAGCCAATTTTGCTAAACCAGGCAGTGAAGCCAATGCAGAATATGATATTCAGACCCATGGCCCCCGCACTGACAAATGCAGGGGTCTTTGTATCCCGCAACGAGAAGAAGGCGCGTACCAATATTTCCAGCACACAGTGAAAGATTAAACCTACGGTGTACCAAAGCAGCGCCCAAGCGGTCATGTCAGTTGAAAGTAAGGTGAAATTGCCACGCTGAAACAAGGAAACCAAGGGCTGACGGAGGAGGATTAGCCCAAGGGTGGCTGGAAGAGCAAGGATTGTAACGCCTCGAAGTGCAGCGGTTAGAGAATTTCGTAATTCGCTCATCTCGCCACGTGCGACCTGCGCTGAGAAAGTTGGCAAGGTGGCGATGCCAATCCCGGATCCGATGACTACGAGCGGCACGGTCATGATCGGAAAGGCATAGTTAATTGCAGATATGGAGCCGGTGGGCAACCCGCTGGCGATGATAGTAGTGACAACAAAGTTTATATACAGAGTTGCCACACTGATCAAACGCGGTCCCATCAGAACCACAACTTCCCGCACGGAGGGATTTCCAATTCCGAGGGTGGGAGTATATTGACGATTTGGCAAGCGGAACAGGTCAGGCAATTGGATGCATAGATGCAAGCAGGCACCCAAAACAACACCCCAGGCCAACCCAAAGATACCCAAGGATGGAACAAAAAATATCAGCCCGAAGATGATTCCGACCCAATAGATGGCTGAAGCAAGTGACGGCAGCCAGAAACGCTGGTGGGCATTAAGAATACCTGAAAGGAGACCGCTGGCGCCGAAGATCGTAGATGTGATCAACAGAATCCTAAGTATTTGGGCGGTCAGTAATTGCTGGTCGGGAGTTGCACCGTGGGCAAGCAGCCGGGCGATTTGAGGTGCAAAGAGGAATGAAATGAAACTAAGCGTTGTCAGGGTCAGAACGATCAGGTTGATGATCGCCGAAGCAAGTTTCCAGGCAGAAGGTTGGTCGTCTTTAACGAGGAAGGCTGTAAAGGTCGGTACAAATGCGGAGGCCAAAGCGCCACCTGCCAGAAGGTTGAAAAGTAAATTTGGGAATACGATGGCGTAATTAAAGGCATCCATCGGACCGCTTGTACCGAAGGCGCGGGTTGCCAAAACCTGCCTTACCAACCCGGCGATCTGGCTGAGGGTGAAGGCAACCATCACGGTACTGGCTGCACGGGCGATCTGGCGGTTGGCTTGAGAGGAAGATTTGTTCACGAACGAAGATTATACCCCAGGGGACTTTCAAGCGAACTAGCTGGAGCAGGATATCAACCTTGATGGGGAGCAAGCTTCACTTGGGTATAATGGAGACAATCCAAATGCTTGGAGGATTCTGAATATGAAAATTAGTTTATTTGCGCGTAGCCGTTATAGAATATCCTTATTGTGCCTGACACTGGTTTTATCATCCTGCACTCCAAGTATTTCTCTGCAAGTGACTCCTTTCGCTACCAGGGTGTCAACTGTTGGCGATGTTCCATCCGACTGGCTGCATGTATACTTTACAGATCCAGCTGCGCCGCATGCAGCAGATTATGAAGGTGGGCCGGACCAAGCGCTGGCCGATGCCATGGACCAGGCACACCTTTCCGTGGATATGGCAGCTTATAGTCTCAACTTGTGGAGTATACGGGACGCACTGATCCATGCCAATCAACGCGGAGTGGTAGTGCGCCTGGTGATGGAAAGCGATAACATGGATAACCAGGAAGTCCAGGAAATCCTCGATGCCGGAATTCCCATTCTTGGTGACCAGCGTGAAGGATTAATGCACGATAAATTCGTTGTGATCGATCGTTCAGAGGTCTGGACAGGTTCGATGAATTTCACCACCAGCGGCACGTACAAGGACAACAATAACCTGATCAGAATTCGATCCACAAAAGTTGCCGAAGATTACACCACTGAGTTCAATGAAATGTTTGAAGAAAACTTATTTGGCCCAGACATCCTTTCAGCGACCCCCAACACCAATTTATCAATCGATGGTACGCCTGTTGAAATCTATTTCTCTCCTGATGACGGCGTCGCCGCGAAAATCATGAGCCTCCTTGAGACAGCACAGGAAAGCATTTATTTTATGGCCTATTCCTTTACCGCCAATGATCTTGGCGCCGCCATCCGAGAGCGTGCGGCAGCCGGACTTACAGTGGCCGGGGTAATGGATGATGACCAGGTCAATTCAAACCTGGGTACAGAATACGACCCATTCCTGCAGGCAGGGATGAACGTTAGGACGGATGGCAATGCCGGCTTGATGCACCACAAGGTGATCATCGTTGATAAGAAGATTGTGATTACCGGCTCCTATAACTTCTCCGCGAGTGCAGAAACGAGCAATGATGAAAATGTGGTGATCATTCACAGCGCAACTGTGGCCGCGCTATATTTAACTGAGTTCCAGAAGATATACTACCAAGCCAAGCCATGAATGTTGCAGGACAGGAAAAGCACCTGCTTTGTAATGCTTTATAAAAATTTGTTTCCGATAAAGATGCTGAGAGGATAATCATGTTCTGGATTATTGTAGCGGTGCTACTTTGGGGCTTCCTTCACTCATTCCTGGCTTCCCTCAGGGTAAAAGAATGGTCGCAGCAGGCTTTTGGCCTGCAATTAATCAGATTTTACAGATTGGTATATAACTTCTTCGCTGGGATTAGTTTCCTAGCGGTACTGGCGTTATTGTTTTTCGTTCCTGATCACCCCCTTTATCTCGTTCCGTTGCCCTGGTCGCTTTTTATGGTTGCAGGAGAAATCCTGGCAGCGGTCACGCTGCTCATTGGATTCCGACAGACAAACGCATGGGAATTCATTGGCATTCAACAAATAGAAAAGGGAGACTGTCCATCCCAATTGACAACTTCCGGATTATACCGGATTGTCCGTCACCCACTCTATACTGCTGGATTAGTCTTCATCTGGCTGGTGCCTTTGATGACCACAAACATCCTGGCGATTAACATAGCCCTGACGATTTACGTTGCAATTGGAGCATCCTTTGAAGAGCGCAAGCTGCTGCGTGAGTTTGGGCAGGACTATGCAGATTACTGTGCGGTCACACCCATGTTCATCCCACTCATAAAAGGGAACAAAAACCGCCGCGAATCGTCTTAATAGTATAATCACCGGCAATGTCATTCGTATCCGTTCCACATCCCTCGCGCTCTCCCATCCTCCTCCAAATCGCAACGGTTTTATTTGGTGGTTTTTTTCTATTCTTACTCGTGATCGGATTGGTAACCGGTGGATACCAGCTCCTTTATGCCGGGCGGGTTTTCCCGGGCATCAACATGGCTGGGGTGGACCTGACCAGTATGACGCCGGAACAAGCCACAACTGCCATCCAACAGCGTTTGACATATCCAACGATCGGTAAGGTTGTTTTCCGCTATGAAGACCGGGTATGGACTACGACGCCTGCCCAGTTAGGGATGGCTTTTGACGCCAGGAACAGTATTCAGCGCGCTTACGATGTCGGACGCCAGGGTGCATGGCTAGCCAGACTGGCAGGACAACTCAATGCCTGGCAGGGCGGGCTGGAATTGAAACCGATCATTGTATTGGACGAGCACCTGGCCCAGGCATATCTCCAGAACATCGCCGCCCAAATTGACCAGCCCGTGGTTGAAACCGACCTGCACTTGAATGGCACTGAAGTTGTCTACACACAGGGTCAGACCGGGCGATTACTGAATGTGGATGCCACCCTTGTAAATTTGGTGACACAACTATCAGCTTTCCAGGATGGGGAAGTGCAACTGGTTGTCGAGGAACAGTCTCCGTTAATCCTGGATGCCTCTGCGCAAGCTGAAGCCCTACGAAAGTTCCTGAGCGCTGCCCTGACACTGAATATACCCAATACCCAGACTGGCGATCCCGGCCCGTGGACGATCGAGCCAACCGAACTGGCAGCTTTGGTGACAGTTGGCCGCGTACAGACCGATGCGGGATGGCAATACCAGGTGTCAGTCAATTCCCAGGGATTGGAGCAGTTCCTGGGACAGATAACCCCTCTTGTGAACCAGAACTCGAAGAACGCCCGCTTTTATTTTGATGATCCATCGAGACAACTTGTGCTTTGGCAGTCGGCAACCATAGGGCGTACGCTGGATATTGCTGCCACAGTCTCAGCGATTCAAACCAGTCTGCTGGCCGGTGAACACACAATCCCACTCATTATAAACACTACCATGCCAGAAGCGGGAAATGACGCCTCGGCGCAATCGCTTGGTATTACGGAACTTGTGTATGATGAAACCACTTATTTCCGTGGTTCCAGCGATGCGCGGCTTCAAAATATTAAGACGGCTGCAAAACAGTTCTATGGTTTGCTAATCCCACCTGATACTATATTTTCAATGGGCGAGGCGATAGGGGATATCTCGCTGGACAATAACTATGCCGAGGCATTGATTATTTACAACGGGCATACAATCACTGGAGTGGGTGGTGGCGTCTGTCAGGTGAGTACTACGCTCTTCCGGGCGGCGTTCTTTGCTGGCTACCCGATCGTTGAACGGCATGCTCATGCTTTCCGTGTGCTCTATTACGAGCAGACTGCTGCAGGTTATGACAGCTCTTTGGCAGGATTGGATGCCACTGTTTACTTCCCCCTGGTGGATCTGAAATTTACCAACGACCGCTCCACCTGGCTGTTGATGGAGACTTATTTCCACCCAGAAAATAACAGCCTGGAGTGGAAATTCTATTCGACAAACGATGGAAGAACGGTGCAGTGGCAAAACCAAGGTTTGCAGAATGTTGTTCCGGCACCGGAGCCGCTTTTCGAAGAAAACGCGGACCTCCCGGCAGGTACCTGCAAACAGGTGGACTACTCCGCTGACGGCGCAGATATCACCGTGACACGCTCGGTTTATGACACCTCCGGGCAATTGGTGTTCAAACCAGACTACATCCAAACTTTATACGAACCATGGCAGGCAGTCTACCAATATGGCCCGGGTACGGAAAACCCACAAGCACTTGTCGCACAAGGTTTATGCCACTAGGCATGGTAAAATTGCCGTTTGTTGTTCCTGGAACGGCGAATTCTTCAGGTTTGCTGTACATTGGAGAAAAGCATGATAAACAAAGAATTGCTCGAAATCCTACGGTGCCCAGCTTGTGTACGGGTAAAAGATGGTCTGCTGAAAGTCCATGCAGAAACATGGTTGATCTGCCAGGATTGCGGGCGCAAGTACCCAATTGTGGATGATATTCCGGTGATGCTGATTGAAGAAGGAGATAAGTGGGTCGAAGTGGCAGAAAAAGACTTGCCCGTACCGCCACCCATGAAGTGAGATGGTTGATAAGAAGTTTGATTTCCTGAAGCAAGTTAAGAAACTGAAACGTCCTACGACTGGCCAATTCATCTGGATGGGGGCGGGACTGGTTATCGCTATTGCCTTATTTATCTTTCTGCGAGGTTTTACATCGTGCTGGCGGCTGACAGCCTTGGCTGGGATTCCGCCGGCAAGTTGCGCCGAACAAATAACGGCTCCAGTGACAACTGCAGAGGGAACACCTGGAACACCCGTGGCCGGTACAGCCACTGGAACGCCCAATACCAGCGTCCCTCAAATTGAATTGCCGCCGCCCTGGGATGGCGCCAGCCGGGTGAACATCCTGGTAATGGGCTACGATTTCGGGGATTGGAATTCCGACCGTGCCTGCCCCTGCCGGAGCGATACGATGATTGTGCTTACCATCGATCCGGTTACCAAGACGGCAGGCATGCTATCAATCCCGAGGGATATGTATGTCAATATTCCAGGTTTCAATATTTACAACAAGATCAATGCAGCGCTGTATCTGGGCGACTTGTATAAACTGCCAGGGGGTGGGCCTGTCCTGGCGGTGAAAACTGTTGAGAATTTGCTGGGGATCCCCATCCAGTATTATGCTTTGATCGATTTCACTGTTTTTGAGAAGATGATCGATACCATCGGGGGAGTTTGCCTGGATATACCAACCGAGATCACTGTAGGCGTACTCTATGAAAGTGGAGTTACTTTAAAGCCAGGTTATCAATGCCTGTCTGGAAAAGTCGCTTTGGGGTATGCGCGTGCCAGGGATGTAAGCCAGGGCATTGCCAACGGTGATGTAGAGCGTGCCCAACACCAGCAGGATATTATCCTGGCAATCCGTGACCAAGTGTTGGGAAATTTCGTCAACGTGATGGCTAAAGCGTACCCATTGTATACAGAACTTTCGGGAGGTATAAATACCAATTTACCTACCACAGACGCCTTGCGATTGGTTGTGTTGGCAAAGGATATTTCACTGGACAATATTCAACATGGCGTGATCGATTACACCATGATGCAGGACGGCACCACTCTGCTTGATGGAATCCAAGCAGCCATCCTGCGGCCTTATCCTGATAAAATCCGCGAACTGGTCGATCAAATCTTTGGCAGCGGAACCATGCAACCATTGGCGACTGGTACGTTGGAAGAAAAAATGCAGTCAGAAGCGGCGCGTGTCGTGGTTATTAATGGGTCCGGCGTGGATGGGATGGCTTCCCAGACCAATGACTACTTGAAAACCCAGGGGATGAACGTGACAGGTTTTGGAAATACAACCGATTATCCTGACAAGTATTACTCCCCGTTTCCCAGCCGGACGATCCTTATTGTCCACGCGGGCAAGCCATACGCCATGCAATACCTGTTGTCCCTAATGAAGTTCAACAGCAGCAGTCAAATCATCGTGGATTTTAACCCGAACGCTCCAGAAGATATTGTTGTTGCCCTGGGTTCTGATTGGAGTAGTAATAATCCGATGCCATGAGCCGGGCACTCTGCAGGTATTCAGTTGCGACAACACATGATCAGCCGCGAGGCGCAAAGGAACCCGAGCCTGTTTCTCCTTTGCTCTTCGCGGCTTGGATTTCTGGGTAGTGTTTGAGACATAAAAATGTACCTGCAAAAATTGACAGGATCATTGGCAGCTTCTTTCTCTTCAAATGGAGGAAGAATCAGGCGATATCTTCTGATGTTGGCGTGGTTTGTGGTAATCACGTCTCTCTTCGCACTGGCGTACAACCAGGCTCCGCTGTATACATCCAACCAAAACCAATATTTTCTGCATGGATATGCCCAGGCCGGGTATGGGACGCTATCTGAGGATTGGCTGGCGAATACTGCTGATCCAACCCCGGTATTCAGTTCCCTGGTGGCGTTGACAATCCGCTTCTTTCACAGTGAAGTCCTTTTCTTCGTATATTACGCGCTGTTGATGGGCGTCTACATTTTTAGTCTATTTGGAATTATTGATCATGTTTATTCGTTGCGCTCTTCGAAGCTGACAACTCACATATTTATAGTTGCGATCATTCTGATTCACTCAACAGCATTGCGTTTCCTATTCTTGCGTTGGTTTGGCGGAGACTGGCCCTATCTTTTTGAAGGGGGTTTTGCAGGTCAACGCCTCCTGGGGGTTGTGTTTCAGCCCAGTACATTCGGCGTATTCCTGCTATTATCCATTTATTTCTATCTCAAGGATAGACAATATCTGGCAGTGTTCAGCGCGGTCCTGGCAGCGACATTCCACCCAACTTATTTACTCAGCGCGGCTGCATTAACTGTTGCCTATATGATCGACACACTTCGGAGACAGAGAAAAATTTGGCCGGCAGTTCGAGTGGGCCTACTGGCTCTTGTGACGGTTTCCCCAATTTTGGTATATACCTATACAAGGTTTGGGGGGGCCAGTCCTACACTTACAGCGACCGCGGATGATATTTTGGTTAATATTCGCATCCCTCCGCACGCGATCGTCTCAGAATGGTTCAATGCAACAGTCGTTGTCAAGCTTCTTTTTCTGGGGTTCGGCCTATTTCTGGTTCGCCGGCAGCGTCTATTTGGGTTACTGCTTGTACCGCTTATCCTATCAATTGGGTTGACGATAATTCAAGTTATTATTAAGAATAATGCTCTCGCTCTTATATTCCCATGGCGCCTTTCCACGTGGCTTGTGCCTGTTTCGGTCGGTCTGATTGTTGCAAAGCTGACGACCATGGTAGCACCAAAGGTCCCTGTTTCCAGTGAACGGACAGTCAGAATGGCAGGTTTTGCCTTGATCGCTGTGGCAGTGGCTGCCGGAATCACTCGGACTTTTCTTGAAAGCAATGAGTCAAATGGGATCCCCTTCAGACCACTAGAGGCATATATAGCAACTCATCGCCAGCCAGGCCAAATATATCTAATTCCACCCAAACTGGACGATTTTAGATTGGAGGCAGGTGTCCCAATTTATGTGGATTTTCTCGCGATCCCATATCAGGCTGCCGATGTAGTCGAATGGGACTATCGCTATCGAATGGCGAGCTATTTTTATCAGAAGGCAAACTGCGATTTACTGGCTAAAATCTCTGACCAGGGAGTGACACAGGTTGTTTTACCCTCTGACTATGCATTGGCCTGTCCTGAAATGATGGAAGTTTATGAAGACAGTGCCTACAAGCTTTACAGACTGACTCCATAAAACCACAAGAAAAACTCCGGCTTTCTTTGCCGGAGTCTAAGTGCCTTATTTTGAATTCAGAAATTCATTTATCGCTGCAGCCGCTTTACGTCCTCCGACCATGGCGGTGACCACCAGGTCAGGACCAGTGACACCGTCGCCGGCTGCAAAAACACCGTCGCGACTGGTTGCACCAGTCTCTTTATCAGTCACTGTGATCAACCCGTAATCGTGGACATCCAATCCAGGAGTAGTCTTGCCAATCACTGGATCCGGCCAATAGCCAAGAGCTTTGATGGCTGTATCCACTGCAATGGAGAAATTTGACCCTTCCAGCGGGACTGGTCTGCGACGTCCTTTGGCATCCGGTTCGCCGAGTTTCATTTCGATACATTCCATGGCGGTCAGGCGTCCATCCTCGCCAGAAATGAATTTGACTGGTTGGGTGAGGAAACGATATTTGGCGCCTTCTTCTTTTGCCATTTTGCGGTCTTTGCGACCACCCGGCATTTCCTTTTCAGTGCGGCGATACACGCAGGTCACTTCCTCTGCACCCAGGCGCAAGGCGGAACGCAAACAGTCAGAGGCTGTGTCGCCTCCACCGATGACTACAACCCGTTTGCCCAGGACCGGACGCTCGCGTTTATTCTCAGGGAGCAGGTTAAGTTCAGTATTGGCGCGCATCAGGAAATCGGTGCCTTCATAAACTCCGGGCAAATCTTCGCCGGGAGTTTCCATCTTTGCATCAATTCCGGTGCCGACTCCGATAAAGACGGCATTGAAGCCATCTGTGAATAAATCATCAATGGTTTTTTCCTGCCCGATGGTGGTATTGCCGACAAATTTAGCGCCAGCTTTTTCAAAATCACCCCAGCGACAGAAGAACACTTCCTTGGCGAGTTTGAAATTTGGGATTCCGTAGACCAACAGACCGCCAGGGGCAGGCTTTGAGTCGATAAATGTAACTGCATGTCCTTGTTGAAGTAATATCTCCGCGCAGCCCAGACCGGCGGGTCCGGCACCGACAATGGCGACTTTTTTACCGGTCGGTTTTCCAACGGGTATAGCAACTCCTGCAGTTTTACGTTCGTAGCAGGTCACGAAGGTTTCCAACGGGCCACACAGAACTGGTTCATGAGTTTTGTTCAGCACACAAGAACCCTGACAGAGTTGTTCGTGCGGGCAAACGCGAGAGCATATCTCAGGCAGCGAGGAGGTCTGTCGGTAGAGTTGGGCGGCTTCCACATAGCGCCCCTGCTCAATCAACCAGAAGGCGGAGGGGATATCATTGTGACAAGGGCAAGCCAGCATGCAAGGGGCTGGATCGGGGCAGTGGATGCAGCGGGAGGCTTCCAATATAGCGCGGTCAGAATCAAGCGGGATAACCACATCACCAAAATCGCATACGCGTTCTGTTGGCGGCCGCAGCGACAAATCCTGATAAGGCATGTAGACACGCGCCTTGCGGTCAATTTCTAAAAATTCACTTGGGATAGTTTGCATACCTTACTCCTGCCAATACCGACAAACTTACACTAATTTGATATGTATCATACTCATTCTTGGGCTGTGCATACAGGCTTATATGTCACCATTGGCTGCGACGATAATCACAATGTAAAACATACCAAATCCCGATTTACAGCGGGATATTACGCTTCCAGCTTTAACAAATGCAGAGTAAAATCATCCGGCAATTCTATATTTTACACACCAGCGGATAGATACGATTTATTAAATTCAAGCGGGTTTGTGTGAAAACGCTAAAAAGGAAAATATTTCTGGAGGAATGAAATGGTTGGAAAAGAAAAGAACGTTGAGGACAAGGCGAAAAATCATAAGGGAAGCAGGAGTAGAAAAGCAATAATCTGGTGGGTTATTGGCCCCATTCTCCTGGCAGTAGCAGCGATCACAGGGTTTTATATTGTCAAGGCGCGTGAAAATGCCGCCAGCGCATACCAAACTACCACAATCGAACGCGGTACGCTAAATGCGACAATTGGTGCAACCGGAAATGTACATGCAAACCAGACAGCACTCATCTCATGGCAAACGAGCGGTACCGTTGAAACCATCATTGCAAAGGTGGGCGACCAGGTTCTGGCCGGAGATACTCTGGCTTCTCTTGCGACCACCTCTCTCACTCAGAACGTAGTCCTGGCCCGGGCCGACCTGGTGACTGCCCAACGGAACCTGGATGGCATTCTCCATTCAAGCACCCAACGAGCCCAGGCGCAACTAGACCTGGTTAATGCGCAAAAAAGTTTCAATAGTGCAAATTCCACACTGAACAGCATGCTGGCAAGCAACCATGGGGGCACATCGGCTGATATTCAAAATGCTGGAGCACAGTTAACGATCGCACAGAATTCTTATGATCAAGCAAATTCCATGTACGACAGGCTCAAAGATCGGGCGGATACCGACGTGGTTAAAGCCCAGGCATATACTGCCCTCTTTAATGCCAAACAAGCATTAATCCGTGCACAGGATAACCTGAATTACTTTACGCTGGTTCCCAGTGGAAGCGATATTGATATTGCGCGAGCAAAATTGGCTTTGGCGCAGGCACAATTGGAAGATGCGCAGCGGGAATGGGACCGATTGAAAGATGGCCCGGATCCAAGTGATGTGGCTGCAGCCCAGGCGCGGGTAGACGCTGCCCAGGCCACGCTTAATTTCTCCCATTTAATGGCTCCAATCACCGGGACAGTTACCGAATCTGATCTTATAGTTGGGGACCAGGTTTCTCCCGGTGCTTCGGGATTCCGCGTTGACGATCTTTCACACCTTCTAGTCGATGTACAAGTCTCGGAAGTGGATATCAATAATGTAGCAATCGGTCAACCAGCGGTGGTGACATTTGATGCCGTGCTTGGACGCGATTATCATGGGAAAGTGGTTGATGTATCGCGGGTGGGGACGTCAGTTCAGAGCGTTGTCAATTTTAATGTAACTGTAGAGTTGACCGATCCTGATACAGATGTAAAGCCAGGTATGACTGCGTCGGTGACCATTACCATCCGATCTTTGGAGAACGTGCTTCTGGTTCCAAACCGAGCCGTTCATCTGGTGAATGGTCAACGAGTGGTATATGTGCTACGAAACGCCCAGTTGCTTGAAATCCCAATCGAATTGGGCGCTTCAGATGATACCAATAGCGAAATTACCTCCGGTGATCTTGCGGCAGGCGATGTGCTGGTTTTGAATCCCCCGGCGAACTTCACACCAGGCCAGGGTGGTAGCCGTGGCCCGTTTGGGGGATGAAAGCATGACAAAAGATCTGGTGATCCTCGCCGAAGATTTGATGAAAGTTTATCAAATGGGGCAGGTGGAGGTGAATGCATTAGCAGGAGTATCGTTAAGCATCGAACGCGGTGAAGTGGTGGCAATAATGGGGCCATCCGGCTCTGGTAAATCCACGCTGATGAATATCCTTGGCTGTCTTGACCTGCCCACTTCCGGGAGATATGTCCTTGATGGAGAGGTGGTTGAAACCCTCAATGACGACCAACTGGCCAATATTCGCAATCGTAAAGTTGGTTTCATCTTCCAATCTTTTAACCTACTCTCACGTACGACTGCGCTGGCAAATGTTGAACTGCCACTCCGCTATGCCGGTAAAATCCCAGATCGAAGAGAACGGGCACGCGCGGCGCTTGAGTCAGTTGGATTGGGCGACCGTATTTCGCATCGCCCAACGGAGCTCTCCGGAGGTCAACAGCAACGCGTTGCGATCGCGCGCGCACTGATCAATAATCCTGCCATCATCATGGCTGATGAGCCAACCGGGAACCTGGATTCCAAAGTTGGGAAGGAAATCCTGGATCTTCTGCTTGCTCTTAACCGCGATAAAGGAACCACATTAATCATTGTCACCCATGATCCAGTTATTGCGACTCAAACTCAACGCATCATTCGCTTGAGGGATGGGCTTGTCGAGGAGAAAAAATGAACATCGGACAGTCCATGCTTGAAGCATTGGAGACCTTGAATGGAAACAAACTGCGTTCCGGGTTAACCATTCTTGGTATCGTTATTGGTGTGGGTGCGGTAATTGCCATGCTGGCGATAGGCCAGGGCGCTCAAAATACCATTACCGGTGCGATCAGCGGTATTGGAACCAACCTGCTTTTTGTTTCCTCGGGTAACCAGGTACAGGATGTTCGCAACCCCAAGCCCCTGACTCTGAGCGACGCCCAAGCGATCACAGACCCATTTGCTGCCCCTGACGTACTGGCAGTTGCGCCAATCATTCAGGGGAGTGGAGATGTTACTGCCGATGGCCAGACTATGAGAGTGAGCGTGACCGGGACCACACCCGTTTATTTTGTCATGCAGAATTATTCCCTGATCGAAGGCGATTTCCTGACCCAGGATAACCTTCAGGGAAATGCCTCGGCGGTAGTTATCGGCCCGGGCGTAGCGGACAAGTTATTTAGCCGCCGAAACGGAGTTGTAGGAGAGACCATACGGATCAATGGTCAGCCTTTTCATATTGTTGGCCTTCTGCAATCAAAGGGCGGTGGGATGTTTGGCAGCCAGGATAACCAGGTCATCGTCCCGTTCACGACTGCGCAGACACGTCTCATCCATCGCTCGGTTTTGAATGAGGTAGATGAACTTTATGTTCAAGCTGCCAGCGCACGGGCAGTTCCGTTTGCCACAGATGAGGTAAAACAGATATTGCGTCAACGCCACCGCACCCCGGTGGGAGTGGACGATTTTTCAGTTTTCTCGCAAGCGGATTTCCTTACCATAGCCACAACTGTCACGGGTGTGTTCACCATTTTCCTTGGTGGAATTGCTGGAATTTCCCTGCTGGTGGGAGGAATCGGGATCATGAACATCATGCTGGTGTCCGTGACCGAGCGGACACGCGAAATTGGATTGCGCAAGGCATTGGGGGCTCGCAAGCGTGACATCCTTATCCAGTTCCTGATCGAAAGTTCCATGTTAAGCTTGATAGGCGGAGTGATCGGCATCCTGCTGGGTTGGTTCCTAGGTTTTATTGTTGGCCGGATTGCTGCGGCCTCCGGTAATCCTTTTAATCCAGCCATCAGCCTGAATGCCATCCTGCTGGCAACGCTCTTCTCAGCAGCAGTGGGCCTTTTCTTTGGAATTTACCCTGCCAACCGGGCTGCCAGTCTTGAACCGGTGGAAGCGTTACGCTACGAATAATTTTCTTTTCAGCCAAAGATCATTATTTGAAAATCCATAGAGGGCCTTGAAGGAGCTGACATGCCTGTGAAAATTATCGAAATCGGGCCGGAGCGTCTTGCAGATTATGCCTGTGTACCAAGCAGATTCGAAGTGACATCCATATTGCAAATCGATTTATTGGATGGCGGTCTCGGCGGTATGCTTTTTCGCCAGGTTTCGGTGGAGCGACCTTATATCAAGGATTACGATTCGTATGGCGAACTCCCCACCGATTGGCCGAAATTATTTACCGTTACCAACTGGGGCTTTTTCCTGGCGAAGGATGGCGAAAGAACAGTAGGCGCTGCAGCCGTGGCGTTTGATACCTCCGGGGTGTTCATGCTCGAAGACCGAAATGATCTGGCTGTTTTGTGGGACATTCGTTCAAGTCCCGCTTACCGAGGTGCAGGAATTCCGCTCTTTAAGGTTGCGTCTGAATGGTCCAAAAGGTGCGGTTGCCGGCAGATGAAAGTGGAAACACAAAACGTCAACGTTCCAGCCTGCCGCTTCTATCAGCGTATGGGTTGTCAATTGGGGGAGATCAGGCGCTTCGGCTATATCGCGGTTCCGGCTGTCGCGCAGGAAGTGATGTTGAACTGGTACCTGGATTTAAATTAAAGGCTAACGATTCAGGACCATCCCCCTAAAACCAGCACTTGTGGGTGATATGCTTATTTCCTGTGTGAGAGTAGAATATCAGACAAACGGATCGTCACCTTTCAATTTCACCCAAAACGAGGAGAAGATCAATATGAGATACAGAAATTTACGTCGTTTAACCCTTTGGCTGGCAGTAACAACCTTAATAGCTGCCATCCTAGCATGCAATGTTTCAACTGCTGTTACTCCGGCCACTCAGGGCAGTGAACAAAACACCCTGCCTGCCAATGAAAGTCCACAAGCAAACCTGCCCACAGCAACAAGTGGTCAAACCAACCTACCGACGGAAACTCCGCCTCAGATGGTCAGCACAGAGGTTCCAACAACCGCCCCGATCATCCATACGCTGGTTCCGGGAGAACTACCAGCAAGTTCCCTGAGCGAGATCACGGACCGGGATTCATCCGCGTTTGCCCCTCAAAAAAGGGCAGGTGGCGGTGATAGTTTCTCTACAAATTTATACGAACGACCGTTTAACGCCAACACAATGGATACATACTTTCCAGACCTGGATATCACCGGCGCGAAATTACTGCGTGATGCCCAATGGGTATATGTGACCGTCTATCTGGTTGGGCAGAACTCCGCCGGCGGGCTGCCCGGAGATTATGGTGTGGAATTGGACCTGAACGTGGATGGTCGTGGGGACATGCTATTGATGGCGACAAAACCCGATGCAAACTGGTCCACAGGCGGAGTGCAGGTGTGGGTGGATAATAATCATGATGTTGGCGGCGCACATCCAATCTTATCTGATGCACCAGCGAGCAGTGACGGTTACGAGACGCTGGTTTTTGACCAAGGGGTGGGGAATGACCCCGATGCTGCCTGGACGCGTGTCTCTCCCTCCGATCCGAAAAGTGTCCAGATTGCTTTCAAACGTACTTTGATTAATGATAGTGGACATTTCACCTGGGGCGTTTGGGCGATGAACGCGAGCATGTTCAACCCGGCATGGTTTGATTACAACGATCATTTTACTGCTGCTGAAGCCGGGTCACCGCTCATTGAAATGACCCAGTATTACCCGATCAAAGCGCTGGCTGAGCTGGATAATACCTGCCGCTGGGCGGTGGGATTTACTCCGACCGGAAGTGAGCCGGGAATCTGCCCTGTTCCGGCCCCACCGGTCCCGAATGTGCCCGGTCCCAATTCAGGAACAATCTCAGGTGAGGTCTACTATAACGGGATAAATGGGGGCACAGTACTGGGTCCCACATCTGCTCCCCTTTCAGGTCAAAATGTGAGAGCCCGTTCTGGCGACTGCGGGAGCGCGGGAGCTGTTGTTGCCACAGCCTCCACCAATGGTGCTGGGATGTATACGCTTTCAGTTAGTCCTGGAACCTATTGCGTGGATGTTAATCCGCCTCCATATGGCAGCGGAACATCGCCCCAGACTGTGACAGTTGCCGCAGGAGCTTCAGTGAACGGCATTAACTTTGGGTACTATACCAAGTTAACATAAGCTAAGACGTAGTACTTAAGAAAGTGATAGCTGGTGGTTCCTCAGATCCGGTGGTCTACCCAAGAATGAGAAAACACCGATGCTGGGTGGCTAAAACCCACCCAGCATTTATTTTGGTTTCCACACCACGCTGATCACTGGAAACGTATGTCCCAACCATCACTAGCCCGAGTATAATAGGCACTATCGCCCCCAAGTTGGGAATAAGAAAACAGGGGGAAAATACCAAAGAAACCATCGCTCCAAGGAGTAATTCATGGAAGAGAAGATAAAACAACTCAGAGCCCTCCTAGCGGATATCGCCGACCTGAGTTATACAGCAGCCCTGCTTGATTGGGACCAGCAAACCTATATGCCGGTGGGGGGAGCAAAAGGGCGCGGCAATCAAATGGCGTTGCTCCGACACTTGGTGCACGAACGTGCCACTTCGGCTGAATTGGGAAAAATCCTTGATGTTCTTCAACCGTACGCTGATAGCCTTGACCCGGATTCAGACGATGCCAGGATGGTCAAAGTGACCAGGCGCGCGTACGAGAAAGCCGTGCGAGTACCAGGCAGACACGTTGTGGAGTTTTCACAGGCATCCACCCTAGGCCAACAGGCTTGGATGGAGGCCAGGGCTAAATCCGATTTCTCCATCTTCCGCCCGCATCTGGAGCGAATTGTTGCCCTGCGTCAGGAATATGCAACCTTTTTTCAAAATTTCGATCATCCATACGACACGTTGCTGGATGATTTCGAACCAAATATGAAAACTGCCGACGTTAAAGCCATTTTTGATGGCCTGCGCCCCAGGCAGGTGGAGTTGATCAAGGCAATTGCAGGTAAAGCACAGGTGGATGATTCCTTCTTACACCAACCATTTGATGAAAATAAGCAATGGGATTTTGGCAAGCAAGTCATTACCAGGTTTGGCTATGACTGGAACCGCGGCCGGGAGGACAAGGCGCCTCATCCATTCACCACCAGCTTCGGAATAAATGATGTGCGCATCACCACACGCGTGGCGCCAGACTTCCTCAATACGATGCTGTTTGGCACTTTACACGAATGCGGTCATGCCCTTTATGGAATGGGGGTTGCCCCTGAGCTGGAGCGTACCGGTTTGGAAGGGGGTGCATCATTGGCTGTCCACGAATCCCAAAGTCGCCTGTGGGAAAACCTGGTTGGGCGCTCATTCCCATTCTGGCAGTGTTTCTACCCGCGCCTGCAAGAAACTTTCCCACAATTGTCAGGGGTACCGCTGGAAAAATTTTACAAAGGTATCAACAAGGTTCAGCCATCTCTCATCCGTGTCGAAGCCGACGAAGCCACCTACAATTTGCACATCATGCTACGCCTTGAATTAGAAATTGCCCTGCTCGAAGGAAAGGTGGCGGTCAAAGATATACCCGCCATATGGAATGAAAAAATGCGGGAATACCTTGGTGTTACCCCATCCAGTGATGCAAAAGGTGTTTTGCAGGATATTCACTGGTCCGGTGGCGCGATAGGATATTTCTCCACCTATGCCCTCGGCAACCTCATCTCCGTTCAGCTTTGGGAGAAAATCAATCAGGATATTCCAGACCTGGTCGAGCAAATCCGCCAAGGCAAATTCGAGATGTTACTTGGTTGGCTGCGCGAGAAGATTCATCGGCACGGATCCAAGTTCGACCCGCAGGAACTGGTGCAGAAGGTTACCGGTTCCAAGATAGACCCGGCGCCCTATGAACGCTACCTCACTAAGAAATATACCGAGATCTATAACCTGTAAGGTCTTCAAGACGCTCCAAACGGAGCGTCTCTTGTTTGCGAGTATAATTTCAGCATGCAACGCCGAATATTCCTGACCTGCATCCTGCTTGTCTCTATTGCTGCCTGTACTTCAGCGACAGCGATGCCTCTTTCCCCGACCCCAACCCTGGTATCGACCAACACAGCCCAGCACACCAAACTCTCCACCGAGCCTATACCCATCACCCCAAGCGTCGAGGTTGCCTCTCCTACCGCGCAGGCCACCCCGACCTCTGAGACAACCCCGACCATTGAAACTACTTTCACTCTCGAGCCTACCATTACTGCGACCACCCCACCGCTTCCAACTCTCAACATACCCCCAACACAAATCGCGACCAGCCTCCCGAAACCATCAGTCGGTTCGAGCGCGATCCAGTTCTACGAACCGGGGCCACTTTCGGAGCTCGTTTCACCGGTCGTGGCATACGGGTATGCCATTCCCGGTTTTAATAATGTTGGGCGCTTATCTCTGGTCGGGGAAGATGGAAGCCTGCTGGATTCTGAGGTACTACAGCTGAACACTGCTTTTACTTGGGCGTATTTTTACTGGGAACTGGATTTTGAAATACAAGGTGCCGGTGAATTGGCTCGGTTGTCGATGAGCACTCAAGATGAGTATGGACGACTTGTTTCCGTGTATTCGGTGCATCTTATTTTGCTCTCCGAAGGGTATTCAGTCGTAAATGCGCCAGGTAATATCGAAGAGCGCTGTGTCATCCAACAACCAGAAGCTGGTCGCCGTATCGCTGGTGGAACTCTGGCGGTCACCGGGGAAATGCGCCCTGTAAATAATCAACCGCTGGTGGTTCAATTAGTTGACCGGAGTGGCAATCTTCTCGCCTCCCAAGCAGCGGCGATGACACCTGCCAGCGATGACAGCTTTGTGCCTTTTCAAGTCATTCTGCCTTATTCCATTTCCATCGGTACCTGGGCACGGCTGTCTGTCAGCCAGGCGGATGACCGTATTGGCGGTACGATGTATCTGTATAGCCGGGAAGTTTACCTCAATCCTTGACTTGCCCCAGGGGGGGTGATACAATAGCCGCTCGTTCGACCCGTCGCGGGGTAGAGCAGTGGCAGCTCGTCAGGCTCATAACCTGGAGGTCGCTGGTTCGAGTCCAGCCCCCGCAACTTGAAGGCAATCTTAGACCGCAAGGCTACCGAAAATCGGGCAACCTTGCGGTCTTCGTTTTACCCACGCGGGTACTGCTGGGAATATCCAGCCGGGGGGGATTTCATGGGAAATTTGTGAAAATTTCCCCTTTGGGGGCACGGGTGTTCGTTAGGCCGTAATTGATGAATGGATCTGACAACCATGCAAACCGCCCGCTTTGTTTTTACCCTGGGGAATCTTTTCCATTGACGCGGGAGCCATTCACACTTTTACCCGACTAGAAAAGGGTGATGGTGATCCCAGCGATCTCATGCCCCCTGGCACATTTCAATTGGATGTTAGCGCACCCGCCCGGCGGCTCACAAATCAGCCAGACCGTTTGAGGAAAGTGTTGTGAAAAAAAACGAGCCGGGGATAGTTGGGCAAAAGCTGGTTGACTTCATTCCCATATTTGTTATATAGTAAATACAAGATCGCCTTCGTGATATGTAAGGATACTTATCCCCGTTCAAGTTTTGCTCCTTCGCCTTATAAACGCCCTTGCAATTGGGTTTTATGCGAATCGCCCATATGCTGTTATACAATTTGCTGGTACACGGGTTGTGCGGACTGCAGCTCCACAACATAGACTACACTCTGTTAAGTTCCAATCAAGGAGGAACCATGACCCGCATTTTTTTGCATCAATTTTACTGATGGTTGGGCTGGCTGGCTGTAATCTGCCTGGAGCCATCGGTGGAGGCATAACCTTCACTCCGACCACTGATGTGCAAATCATCGACCAGACGGTCGAAGCGACAGGCGAAGTCACAACTATGCCCAATGCGAACGTACCCATCCCGGTCAGCTTAATCCAAATTGAGGGAGTGCCTTACAATGCATACCAAATCCCTGGCGATCCGTTCCGATTCGTATGCCAGGTACCCTGCCCGCTTGATCTGCAATACATCTACGCAGAATATGCCGGCTTCCGTGTCGCACATGCCAGGTTGATAGAGTTGACCGGAATTGATACCCTGACCGAATTGCAGCCAGTGGACATGCATTTGGTATTCGAAGACAGTATTTGCGCTGATTACCCCTACGGGCATGCCTATATCTATGCTCATGTGCATCAAGCATTCACCTGTACCGACGGCCCCGGGTATTACCCCACGCTCGAGGAGAAGATCCAAATGGCGACCAGGCTGGATGGGCAATATTTTCCTCTTCACGAATACATGCACACAATATTTTTTGGGAGGATCTCTGGGAATGCAGGGAATTTCCAGGATTATAAAGTGGAGTTTTTTCACAATCTCGTTGTACCAATCCCACCTTATGCCATCGGGATCCTTGATCCCGCCGGATTCTGTTCCTACCGCGACCCGCTTGCTCCCGGCGACTGTGGTGGATGGTTGATCTCCGAACTCTGCACGCAAAACGGTTTCCAATTGAAAGACCTGGCTCTCAGCCTTATCGAGCTGGACAAGTTATATCAATCCGACCGAGGTCAGATTTCTACAGAAGGATACGCTCATCCCATACCGGGTGTAGCGCAATACCGCGACATCCTCAACCGCTTGCTGGGCAGCGACACAACGAATGCCTTTGCCGCTTCCTGCTGGCCTCCCGGGTTCTTTGGCAACAGTTTTAGCAGTCCTTCCGCCTGTATCGATAATTCAACAACTGGTACTGCTACTCCGGTTAAATGACGGTCACTCATAAGTTGCATACCGTGAGCGCCTTCCAAAACTGCTGCCCAACTGCAGAGCGTGGATTTGAAAGGTGGGATTTGTTGCATTTCTTGAGTGTAAAATTAAAGTTCGCTTGCTTCGGTTTTGTGATATGCTTTTTCACAACTTATCCCGGTTTGGATTGGTCTTCGACAACCTGACCTATATCTGGTAGGTCACTTTTTTTAAGCTCTACAAATATTGGATGAGTTATTAGGAGAAATTCTATGTTATAAATAGCAAATCAGCCGACAATCCCACTGGATGGTTTGCCCGGGCCGCGCATAAGTTCTTGCCGGGCCGGAGCAAAGCTGGGACCGGCGCAGAAAAAGCGATCCGAGTCACTGGAAACTGGATGGAAGTCAATGAAAAAACGTAAATTACGAAATGTATATCCGCTCGTCATTCTGATCTTCGCCGTCAGCCTGGCAGCCTGCTCGCCTTCAGTCACCCCATCGACCCTGCAGCCGGCCTCGCCTCGGCCCGACACTACGCTTCCAGCGGACCAGGGCGTTACTGCGACCCTTACGCCCGCATTGCAGATTCCGACCACGAGCGCCACGCCCACCGTACCCAACCCCACCCCGACGGCCACGCCTTCCCCGACAGCCATGCCCACACCTGTGCCGCAGCCGATCAGCTATGCCAATGCCGCCAGCCTGCAGATCGTCAGGGATTACCAAAATTTCGATATTAATATAAAGATGTTTTCCCATGCCATAAATCAAGAGGCACACCTGGCCGCCATGGCGGGCTGCCAGTTGGAGGCCGATTCTCAATGTCACATGAAAACGTATTTCAGCCTGTTCGATCTCAACACCGGCCAGAAGCTCATGGACCTCGAATACCTGTCCCCGGCCATCCAGGTTCTGGCTTTCAGCCCCGACGGCTCGCTCCTGGCGGTCGCAGGCTGCGATATCAGCCTGTATATTTACGGCGAAATGGATACCATCTGCGACCTGCCACGTGCCTGGCTGGTGAGCACCCAGACCGGCAAGGTCATCGCTGAGTTCACGGGCTACACCTCCCACGTGCTCGATTTTGCCTTCAGCCCCGATAGTTCCACCGTGTTCACATCGGTAGTCTATGACCGCTACGCTGGAGACGGGGACCATGTCATCCGCGTTTATAATGCCCGGACAGGGGAGAAGTTGGCCACGATCGAGACGGGCATGATCACCTGCACGGATATGAACCTGGAGATGTCCGCCGACGGGCACTACCTGGTGGCAGATGTCACCAGCGCTTGCAATTCCCAATCGTTCGTGGCCTGGTGGGACGTGCTCGATCCCGTCCATGCCCGCTTAGTAAAACAGGCAGATAGCTTCGGCCGCTTCCGCCTTAGCCCGGATGACACCCAGATCCTGCTCAACAACCGCCATGACAAGACGATCGTGCTCTACGACCTGGCAAGCGGCGCCAGGCTCAAATTGATCCCCAACGTTCCCTACCAGTCCTCGCTGACCACATACGACTATCTCAACGACAGCAAGACGATCATCCTGGACGTCTCCTATGAATATGACATCATTGACCTGACCAGCGGAAAGGTGATCCACCACATCTTGTTCCCGAGCGGTCAATCCACAACCCCCTATTTCCTTTCCCCCGATCGCAGTACGCTGTTCACATTTACCAACACGGACTCGTTGGCCGTGAACGTTTGGGACATCGCCTCGTGGCAGTCTTATACTCTCCACCTGGATCCAAATAACGCCATGGATTGGCGGAGTCCTCTCGGCAGCCGTTCCCTGGTCTTTTCACTGGATGGGACCCAATTGCTGGCCATTCGTTTTGATTATGGAACTCTCAAGACCCAGGTGTGGGGATTCGCCGGTCCGCTCCAGGGTCCGGCCAACCAGGCCCTGCACCGTTATTTTGATCTCCTTTCGAATGGAGATTACCAGGACGCCGCGCAAATGTACCTACGTTTTTCCGACGCCACCGCGGAGTTCGGAGCCAACGCTCTCATATCTCAAAATTATCCACCTGACTACCTGCAAAGCCTGTTTCCGGCGCTGGATCTTACCGACACCGTGGGTTTGCTGAAACAGCTCTGCGAAGACCCTACATTCCCCTGCATGCCGGTCAAGGATGTTATTTACTTTGCCCAGGTGTGGGACAACCTTTACCGCTTCACGGTCACCTTTGCCGGGTCGAACGGGGAGCTGGCCGCATGGCCGTTGTGCAAGAACGTTCCAGCCGCCAATTATTGCTCCCACCGCAATGGAGATTTCGACTTTTACGTGCTGCGGAGAACCGATGGCAGCTTCAGCATCGTCGACGGCCTGCCGCCGGCGATCGAGCTGCACGTGAAACAGTAAATATCTATCCGAAATACAGAAAAAGTACAGATTTAGAATGTGTGCTGCTTCGCCGCACACATGCTAAATCCGGATCATATTCCCGAAACCGGATCGTAGGCAAGGATTAGACTCGTTTTTGTTACTTCTCTTTGCTGTTTTTGAAAATGCCGGATGATCGTCCGTAGCCGGGTGGAGCAGTGGCAACTCGTCAGGTTTATAACCCGGAGGTCGCTGGTTCGAGTTCAGCCCCCGCAACTTGAAGACGCCTGAAAGGGCGTTTTTTGAATCAGATTCTTGCATCCAGAAGATGATATTTTCCGAGAATCGGGTGCTTATAAAACGTGCTGAAGTTCCAGCTGTTCGTGATATACTATTTCCAAAACCCCTGTCTATCGAAAAGGAGGAATCCATGCTTGTCTCACAAAAAATGACCAAGAAACCCGTCACGGCCAGAACCGATATGTCTGTATCAGATGCATTGGATTTAATGCACGAGAAGAAAGTTCATCGTCTGCCAGTGCTCGATTCAAATGGAAAGTTGGCTGGCATCGTCTCGGAGGGAGATCTTTTATACGCATCACCTTCCCCTGCGACCACCTTAAATGTCTGGGAAATGCATACGTTACTGGCGAAGCTTAAAGTGGAAAAAGTGATGACCCGTAAGGTTATTACTGTCACTGAAGATACACCAGTAGAAGAAGCTGCCCGCATCATGGTTGAGAAGAAAATCGGCGGTCTACCTGTCCTACGTGAAAAGGTGTTAGTAGGTATCATCACTGAAACCGATCTCTTCAAAGTATTCGTTTCACTGTTTGGAGGGTTGCGGCCAGGCGTGCGTGTGTCTGCTTCCATCTCCGGCGCCAAGGGAACCTTTTCAAAGATCACTACAGCAATTTCCAACGCAGGCGGGAATATCGTTGGCTTGGGTTTCGATGAAGTCTCCGAGGCTCCAAATGAAAGTTGGGAGATGACCATGAAGGTGCAGGACCTCTCGAAGAATAAAGTGATGGAAGTGCTCAAGCCTGTTGTCGGGAAGATCTTAGATATTCGTAAAATTTGAACTTGACCATGAGTCGGTCTTCATGACCAGGTTTCACGTGTGATTGCCGAATATGCCCTCCGAATATTCTCGGAAGGCATATTTTATATTATCAGTTTCATTCGAGGTATTTACTCTGCTGGGTAGATTTCGGATCAGACTTTACTGGAGAGGAGCAGGGCGATCCCGATAAGAACCCCGCCAATAACGAACAGGGGAGTGATACGTTCATTCAAAAAAAGTACGCTGAGCAGAGTCCCGACCACAGGTTGAGCGAAGAAAGTCAGCGAGGCAATTCCGGCATCGAGCACGGCAAAAGCGGTGTTCCATAGGTACATTGCCAGGGCTGTGGAGATAATCCCAAGAAACAGGATACCAAACCCCACTTCCAGGCTGATGGTTCCGAAATGCTGTGTCATCGTTTCCCAGCCGCTAAGGGGCAGGCAAACCGGCAGACCGCCGATGAAGGCGATCAGTGTGGTTGTCAGAACATCGGTTTCCTGAGTAACTTTGCGGATGAGGACAGAATAAAGTGCCCAAGTCAAGGCAGCTGCCACCAGGCAAATGTTGCCCCAAAAGAACGACGGTGAGAGGCCTGCAGTTCGGGGGTCTATGACCGCCACCACACCTGCCGTGGCAATACCCAGGGCTAATAAGCGTCTCAAGTTGATCTTTTCCGCCAGCAGAAGGGCGGCAAACAGGAGGACAAAAGCCGGGGTGGTCGAGGTAACCAGCGATCCGTTGGCGGCTGTGGATAGGTTTGTGCCGACAAACTGAAAGCCGAGAGAAATGCCATATCCCACCGTTCCCACACCAAAAATCTGCCAGAATCGCCGATGGGTCACCTTCCAACCCTTCCGAACCAGGACAATAATTGCCAGTGTGAGGATGCCCAGGATCAGGCGTATCACGATTAGCGAGAAGGGGGGTATCACTTTCATGACCACCTTGCTTACCACGTACATGCCACCCCAGATGGCAGCTGCGGTCAAGCCGGAAAGTATTCCCCAGAACGAATTTATCTTCCTTGGGTTATTCAGCATGGATTACTTCGCATAGGTTAATGGTCATGATATACCCTAAGCTATCATTGCACAGTGCTCCTGGACATCAATGCCTGCAGGAACCGTGTAAATAATAGCATATGTTTTTAATTTATGACATCCGTCACTTTTGCCCTGACACCCTCCTTGTTACAATTGTTTTTTGATGGATTCACAGAATCATTCATTCCAATACGACCAGGAGCAGACAATGAACGAAAAGTTATACCAAACAAAAGGCAAATATCAGATCGCCTGGCTTCCCGGGGATGGGGTGGGTGTGGATGTACTCGATGCAACGAAAATTGTCCTTGATAAGGTCAATCTAGATGCTGATTATATCCATGGCGATATCGGTTGGGAATTCTGGTGCAAGGAAGGGGATTCTTTCCCGGCCCGGACGATTGAATTGTTGAAGAAGGTGGATGCCGCCATGTTTGGTGCCATCACATCCAAACCAGTCAAGACGGCTGAGGCCGAATTAGTTCCGGAATTGAAAGGCAAAGGATTGATCTACCGTTCACCCATTGTACGGATGCGCCAGCTTTTCGATCTCTATATTTGCCTGCGGCCATGCAAGGGTTATCCACACAACCCTTTAAACTTTAAAGAAAACATCGACCTGGTGGTGTTTCGCGAGAATACCGAAGACCTGTACGCCGGGGTGGAATTCAACCCGGTTCCCGCCAGTGTGGCTGCGGTTTTGGCGCAAGAATCAAAACCATTTGCACCCTTCAAGGATTTGCCGGGTGACCAGTATGCCATCTCCATCAAGGTAAATACGCGAAAGGGGTGCGAACGTATTCTACGGGCAGCATTCGAATTCGCCAGAAAATTTGGTCGCAAGAAAGTAACGGTTGTTCACAAAGCCAATGTGGTACGAGCCACAGACGGCCTGTTCTTAGACATCGCCAAGGAGATTGCCAGGGAATATCCCGAGATCCAGATGGACGATGCGAATGTGGATGCCATCTGCATGTGGCTCTTGAAGAATCCTCATAATTATGATGTCCTAGTGGCGCCTAATCTGTATGGAGATATCATCTCCGACCTTTGCGCCCAAATGGTGGGAGGTCTCGGTTTTGGGTGTTCTGGGAACATCGGTGAAAAGTTGGCAGTCTTTGAGCCCAGTCATGGATCGGCGCCAAAATATGCCGGCCAGTATAAGGTGAATCCGATCGCCTCCATCCTTGCTGCCAAGATGATGCTCGACTGGCTGGGGGAGAGCGTGAAAGGCGTCGCAGTGGAAAAAGCTGTATCAGAAGTGATAAAGGAAGGCAAAGTCAGAACCTATGATATGGGTGGGTCGAACACCACACTTGAAATGGGCGAGGCCATTGCGGAAAAGTTGTAAGGAAACTACCTGAAGAATAGAAACCCATGGAAAAGATTTACATCCACGAAGTTGGGCCACGCGATGGCCTGCAGGTCGAGAAAAGGGTTGTTCCACTGGCGGAAAAGGTCAGCTGGATCGAAGGTGTATGCGCAGCAGGGATTGATATCATCCAACTTGGGTCATTCGTTAATCCCGAGAAGGTACCCCAAATGGTCGATACCGACTCCCTTTTCCGGTATTTTATGAAAAATAAACCTTCTGGTGTGACGCTCTCAGGGCTGGTCTTGAACGAGAAGGGATTGGAGCGTGGCATGAACTGCGGGGTGGAGATGTTTTGCTTCGGCGTTTCAGCCAGCGAGACCCACAGCCTGAAGAATACAGGAATGACCACTTCCGAAGCCCTCAGACGTACCATACCAATGGCGAAAGAAGCCATAGCCGCTGGGAAGAAAGTCCAGGCCTCGATTCAATCAGCGTTCGGGTGCGGGTACGAAGGTCCGATCGATCCGCAGAAGGTGCTGGACATCGTAGAAGAGTATCTGAACGCTGGCATCTGTATCATCAGCCTGGCTGATACGGCTGGTCATGCCCAGCCTCAACAGGTCGAAGGGCTGTTCGGCACTATCCGGGGGCTTGACTCTTCGGTCGAGCTGGCCTGTCATTTTCATAACACCTACGGGTTGGGACTGGCCAACTGCTACGCCGCTCTGAAAAGCAGCGTGACCTATTTCGAGAGTTCTTTTGGAGGATTGGGAGGCTGCCCGTTCACTAAGCTGCCTGCTGGGAACGTCAGCACCGAGGATCTGGTCCACTCATTGCAACGCATGGGACTGAGGAAGGATATCAAGCTGGATGTGCTGATTAGTGTGGCCAGCGAGGTAGGTAGATTTTTTGATCGTGAACTGCCTGGTTTTATCTTGAAATCGGGCTCTATCGTCGATTTCCGAGGAGGTAACGGATGAAATTGCTGGAAGGGGTCCGTGTCCTGGATTTGACCAATGTTCTCTCGGGACCTTTTGCCACCCTGCACCTTGCCCTGTTGGGTGCGGATGTGATCAAAATTGAGAACCCCGAAGACGGCGATCTGGCCCGTAAACTTGGAAACGTACCCAAATACAACAAGGAACTGCTGGGCACCAGTTTTTTGGCTCAAAATGCCAACAAGAAATCACTGACCCTCAACTTGAAGGCAGGGGAAGGCAAGGAGATCTTCTGTAAGTTGGTTAAGACTGCGGACGTGGTGGTGGAAAACTTTCGTCCAGGGGTCATGGCCCGGCTGGGGCTTTCCTACGAAGAATTGTGCGAGATCAATCCCAATATCATCTACTGTGCCATCTCCGGCTTCGGTCAGACTGGACCAGATTCCTTAAAGCCCGCCTATGACCAGATCATCCAGGGTCTTTCAGGCGTCATGGCGATTAACGGTGACGAGCGATTAAACCCTTTGCGTTGCGGTTTTCCAGTTTGCGATACGGTCGGCGGAATGAACGCAGCCTTCGCTATAATGGCTGCCCTGTACTACCGAGAGCATACAGGCGAGGGCCAGTTCATCGATATTGCCTTGTTGGATTCGATCATGCCTTTGATGGGCTGGGTGGCTGCCAATCTGCTGATCGGTGGTCAACAACCGGTCCTGCTCGGTAACGACAATTTCACCGCCGCTCCTTCGGGCATG
>CAIKOL010000039.1 GCA_903829085.1 uncultured Anaerolineales bacterium
CCCGGCTATAATCGCCTTGCTTTCGGGCGCGTAGCTCAGTTGGTTAGAGCGCATCACTCACATTGATGAGGTCGGGAGTTCAAGTCTCTTCGCGCCCACAAGACCACTTTTACAGTGGTCTTTTTTTCATTATATAGTGGGTGATTTTTGATATCACGCCAAAACATCCCGATAAAAAGCGCATCACCAACATTGATGAGGTCGGGGGTTCGTACTATGCCAAAGCGTCCCTGAATGGATCTGCTTCCACCAACAACGAAACAACAATTGTGCGTTCAGTTTGGCTAGAACGTTGTAACCTAAAAAACACATGCTTCCCAAGCCTGATGTCGTCAGTTCGAGTCTGGTCGCCTGCTCTGAAAATAAGCCAACAAAATGGTGGAATCTGCATATTGTATGCTTTCTGGAAAAGGTGGAACGTAAGCTTAGAGAGCCTACGTTCTACCGAAAAAAGCGGATACAGCAGTCTCTTCACTAATTCTCACTGGATCGCGCCAAAATATTCTTTTACAAGAGTCTGGTTATGAACACGGGCATAGATCATGGTGGTATTCAGTTTCTTGTGACCAAGGGGACAAAAATTTACGTGCCAGACTGGCTAAACCTTCTCTGCAGGAACAAGGATGATCTCCACAGGTATGAGGTTTTTATTGGGAAAGGCAAATGTTCACCAAGGTATTAATGCCCATACCGATCGATGAATTTTCCCATACGATGCAAGCCTTCTTCGATCTTTTCGCAGGAGGTGGCGTAAGAGCAGCGCACAAATCCTTCGCCGCCTTGACCGAAGGCATTGCCTGGCACAACAGCCACATTTTCCTCCAGCAGGAGCTTTTCAGCAAAGGTATCGTCATCCATGCCAGTAGTTGCGATCATGGGGAAGGGGTAAAAAGCGCCGTGCGGCTCAGAAGTACGCAGTCCCAGATGGTTCAATCCATCGACTATCAATCTCCGCCTGCGCCCGCATTCAGCGACCATTTCCTGAACATATTTTTCCCCGTTTGTCAGCGCTTCAATGGCTGCATCCTGTGCCATGGTAGGGGCGCACATGATCGAAAACTGGTGGATGCGCACCATCGCCTGGATAATCTCTGCCGGACCGCAGGCATATCCAATCCGCCAGCCGGTCATGGCATGGGATTTTGAAAGTCCTCCCAGCAGGAGCGTGCGTTCCTGGATCTCCTCTCCCAGGGATGGTACGCAGACATGATCAACACCATAAACCAGCCGGTCATAGATCTCATCCGAGACAATGATCAGACCGTTCTCATTGGCGATCTCTCCGATCTGTTGTAATCTCTCACGGGAACACACCGCTCCGGTGGGGTTGGCTGGATAACCGAGAAAGAGCAGCTTTGTGCGCGGGGTGATCGCCATCCTCAGCCGCTCCAGGTCCAGTTGGAAATCGTCTTCCAGGCGGCAAGGCACTTCCACAGGCACGCCGCCCGCCAGCCTGACCTCAGCTGGGTAGGAAACAAAACCCGGGCTGGGGATGATGACCTCATCGCCGGGGTCAAGCAGGGCGGTGGTCAACAGGTAAAGCGCTTCTGAAACACCCACGGTGACAATGATCTCGCTTGCCGGGTCATACCTCACGCCGTAAAGACGCTCCAGGTTGCTGACAATGGCTCTTCTCAGTTCGATCTTCCCCGGGTTGGCGGTGTAATGGGTTCCCCCGGCATGCAACGAACGTATGCCTGCTTCGATAATCGGGTCTGGCGTGGTGAAATCCGGCTCTCCAAGTTCAAGCGAGATGACATCGGTCATCGTTGCAGCCAGATCATGGATCTTGCGTATCCCCGATGGTTTCATCCCTGCCATTTTGCTGGAAAGAATATTGCCGCCTGTAATGGTTCGCATGTGGTCTCCTGAATATCCTTTTGTCTGCATTTGCCCGGTCAGAGCGAATCGGTCCGATCAAATCCCTGTTTTCTTGATGGCATCTCTGCCTGCCTGGAATGCCTTTTGATTTAATTCAATATGCTTTTGGGGCACGCGGTCGGTAATGACCGTCAACCAGGTTTCGGAAGTCAATTCGGGACCTGCAACTCCATCCCGCTCCAGGAGCGCTGAGAGCGCCCCTAAAAGTACTACATTTGCCACGCGTGGGTTGCCCAGGCTCCTGGCAATTTCCTCTCCACCGATGAATTCTACGTGTGAGCTGACCTTGGCGAAGGCATCCTTGATCACCTTATCCGACGGGTATTTCTGGTCTCCGGAGATGGCTGTTAGCGGTTCGATGACCTGGTTATTGATCAAGACTACCGCATTGGATCGGAGTTGGTTCAATGTCCTAAGCGCTTCCAGCTTTTCAAATGAGAGCAGCACATCCACTTCCCCTGCTCCCACCAAGGGTGAAAAGACCACCTCGCCCCACCGCACGAAACTGGTGACGCTTCCACCGCGCTGCGACATGCCATGCACCTCGGCTTGCTTGGCCTGGAGTCCAGCTGCCAACCCCACGCTGACCAGCACATCGCTGGCCAGGATCGTTCCCTGTCCCCCTACCCCTGCAAGAAGGAAATTGATAGCTTCTTTCATCACTCACCTGCCTCCACTTTCACCGGTTTGAATGGGATGGCGAGGCGCGGACAGATCTCCGCGCAAACCTCGCAACCGGTGCACATGCTGGCGTCGATCAGCGCCTTGGGACGCTGGGTCTTCTCGTCCAGTTCTTCGCTCTTTAGAATGGCCGGGCAGCCGATGCGGAAGCACAGCGTGCAGCCGTTGCATTTATCGGCCAGCACTTCCAGCGGCACCCAGCGCTTGCGTACTTCGGGCAGAAGCGCACAGGGTTCCACTACGATAAGCACCGACGGCTCGTCCAGCTTGACATATTCCTTGAGCTTTTTTTCGATGGCTTTCACATCGTAGGCTGGCAGCGTCTGCACGTGTTTGACACCCAGGGTGCGAACCAGCGGCTCCAGTTCCAGCTTCACCGTTTCCTGTCCAAGCAGGGTGCGCCCCGTGCCCGGATTTTCCTGGTGCCCGGTCATGCCAGTGATGCGGTTATCCAGGATGACGGTCGTCACCGCGCTGCGGTTGTAGACAACGTTGATCAGCGCCGGAATGCCGGTGTGGAAGAACGTTGAATCACCAATCACCGCCACATGATGCTCGGGGCTCCCGGCCTTGGCCGCGCCATGAGCCACTCCGATCCCTGCGCCCATACAGCCGCAGGTGTGGATGGCGCTCAGCGGCGGGATGAAACCCAGCGTGTAGCAGCCGATGTCGCCGTTCACCGGAACCTTGAGCTTGTTCAGGATGTAGAAGACCGGGCGATGCGGGCAGCCCGGGCAGAGCACCGGCGGACGCGATGGCAGCGGGCCAGTTTCCACCTCGGGCAGGGCAACGTGGGCGGAGGCGGGCAGCAGTCCAGCCTGGATGGCTGCTTCGCGCACCACGCGCGGGTCAAACTCGCCGGTGATGGGAAAGATGCTCTTGCCCTCGCAGGGGATGCCCATCAGGCGCACAGCCTCTTCGACGAAGGGGTCGAGCTCTTCGATGATGATCAGCCGCTTCACTGACCCGGCAAAAGCGCGGATTATTTTTTCCGGCAGGGGCCAGGTCAGGCCGAGACGCAGGACGGAAGCGTTCGGGAAGATCTCCTTCGCATACTGGTAGGAGATGCCGCAAGTGATGATGCCGAGTTTATCTTCGCCCCGTTCCACGCGGTTGAAGGGGAAGGTCTCGGCGAATGCCGCCACATCCTTCATGCGCTGTTCGATGACCGGGTGGCGTTTGACGGCGTTGCCAGGAACCATGACGTACTTGTCCGGGTTACGCGGGAAGGGTTTGTGTTCTGCTGACGGCTTGGTGCGCTCGCCCAGTTCCACCGCGCTGGCGGAGTGGCAGATGCGCGTGGTCAGGCGCAGCAGCACCGGCGTGTCGAACTGCTCGCTCAGGCGGAAGGCGGCGACGGTCAGATCCTTGGCCTCCTGGCTGTCGCTTGGTTCCAGGCAGGGGACGCGCCCGAACCTGGCAAAGGTGCGGTTGTCCTGTTCATTCTGACTGGAGTGCATGGCCGGGTCGTCGGCCGAGACGATCACCAGCCCGGCCTCAATGCCGGTCATCGAGGCGTACATGAAGGAGTCGGCGGCCACGTTCAGCCCGACGTGCTTCATCAAGGCAATGCCGCGCCGCCCGGCGTAGGCCGCACCAATGGCCGCGTCCACAGCCACTTTCTCATTGGGCGCCCATTCGGCGTAAACGTTGGGGAAGAGGGAAAAGTTCTCGAGAATTTCCGTGCTGGGCGTGCCAGGATAGGCAGACGCGACTCCCACGCCGGCTTCCCACATCCCGCGTGCCACGGCTTCATTACCGGAGAGCATTTTGATCATTTGTTCAACTCCAAAGGGTATGGATCGGGTCTTCAGACCCGCTTGATGCTACCTTGATGTTTATGATGTTGTCGAAGTGCGGTGAACTGAAAGGTTGCTCTGTTCCTGCAAAGCACACCCTTGATCCCACAAGCCTGGGGACAGGCACCTGGCACACTTTCTGGATATGATGCAGCCATGGCGGTCCCATGGGTATCTCCAGGCTGGCAGGAATACCCAGTCAATACCTGTCTCGAGGACGGCTTTTCGCGGCGATCCGGATCGCGATCGGAAAGCTTCAGTTCAAACCGGGCACATTACGATCAGCGTGCCCGATCCCTGGCGGGCTATTCCCCGCTCCGTGGTGTTGCATACCCGGACAGTAATTTTGCCCAGGTAATGGAAAGTTTATGCAGGAATCTGACTCCAAAGAAACTCATGACGGCACCGAACCCGATCGTGGACAATATGATCTCCAGGGCGTTATAGTGCAGGATCGTGTTCGCCTGGTACAGGATCCAAATGAGGGGGAAGAATATCAGCACGGTGGTGATGATGCCGGGCGTATAGCCCTTGAAGCGGATGAAATCCCTGACATGGAGAGATGTGCCCATCACAATGAACCCAATAATGTAGCCATACCAGAGATAATAGTTATCGATGATTGCGCATAAAAAGC
>CAIKOL010000040.1 GCA_903829085.1 uncultured Anaerolineales bacterium
TCCCCACCTCGGCGGTGACACGCAGCATGGCCTTCAACATTTCGCTTGCCAGCCGGGCAGGAGTTTTGCCGTGGAACACCTGCGGGTCGTTGATGTAGGCCTTGACCACTTCTGGATCACGCGAGATGCCGGATGTGTCCAACGCCAGCACACCAGCCTTTGGTGCAATGGCAGAGAGAACTTTGCTCATGCTGATGGTGGCTTGAGAAATGCTAGCACTAACCTTGATGGCTGGGGCAGAGATAATGGCGCCTTTGAATTCAGCCTGGTGGTCGAGTAGGTAATAGGTACTGATGAGTCCGCCCAGGCTGTGGCCGAGCAGGAAAATGGGTTTTCCCGACTGCCAGCCCTTGACCATTTTGAGGTAGGTTGAAAGCGTGTCGGTGAAATCTTCAAACCGATTAACCAGCTCGCGCTCGCCACCCGACTTGCCGTGGCCGATGTGGTCCAATCCGTAGACGGCGTAGCCGAGCGGTACGAAGTGATTTACAACATTCATGTAGCGGCCACAATATTCACCCAATCCATGGACGATGAGCAGGACCGCCTTCACATCCCCGTCGGGGAGCCAAGCCTGGTAATAAATATTAAGGTCGCGTATGCTTTTGAAATTTCCTTCAATATGATTCATAGCTTCTCCTTTTGGTGGATTCCTCTAATATAGTATAGCACTGGATTGAGAGATCATAGGCGGGTGTGCGTCAAAATTTCGCGAAGATCCGTGAAGTAACAGCACACACCCATCGTCATGTCCGCTGGTGGGATGAATCCCACGGCTAAGAAGCAGCGCCCGCTGAAGCGGGCTAAAGAAAAGGGGAATGCCCAATCGGTAAGCATGTTTCCCGAAAAAATGATGCACACCCGTCATAGGCGTGGGCGGATAAATTTCCCGATCTTTTCAATGGCTTGTTGTGATTCGGGGACATAGGGTGCAAACCCCTGGAAAACATGCCACATCCCGGGCCAGGTTTCCAATGATACGTTCACACCCGCCAGACGAGCCTTTTGTTCCAAGCGGGTGGAATCATCATATAGGATTTCTTCCGTCCCGACCTGGATTAATGTGGGCGGAAGACCGTGCAGGTTGGCAAATAATGGAGAAATATAGGGTTCGGTCAGCGGATGCCCATTGGCATAGGCTGTGACCAGCCAACCATCATCATCAATTTGCAGGAGCGGGTCGCGGTCGGCGCGAGTGCGGACGGAATCCCCCGAAAAGGTCAGGTCGGTCCAGGGGGAAAGCAGGAAAAGGGCGGCAGGCAATTTCTCATGAATGTCACGCAGGGAAAGGGCTGTGGCAAGGGTAAGACCTCCACCAGCCGAGTCGCCTCCAATGGCGATATGTTCTGGAGAATAGCCTTTTTCAAGCAACCAATGGTAGGCAGCGAGGGCGTCTTCCAGCCCGGCCGGGAAAGGGTGTTCGGGGGCGAGACGGTAGTCAATCAGGAGCAGGCGCGCCTGACTGGCATGGGCGATCCTACCTGCCAGGCCGCGATGGGTGGAGGGGGAGCAGATGACATATGCACCACCATGGAGGTAAAGAATGGCGCGTCCAGGAACAGCGTTATCGGGTTCCAGCCAATCAGCCGGAACACCATTGGCTGAAACGGTCTGCAGGCAGACGCTGCGCGGAACACGGATGGCGCGCCGGGCGGCAGCATCAATCCTCCGGCGTCGAACTTCAACCGGAAGATTGCCAATGAGAGCATTTCTTGAATCGCGCATGATGCGCTGGATGATGACGCTGCGAAAACTTGGCAAGTTTCACCTCAGAAAAGGAACGGGAAGAAGGACCTGGTTTTCTTTTTGTATTCCGGAAAACCTGGCAGGGCGGCAAGCACCTTTTCCTTGCGGAGCATGTTCGGGACCCAGAATGTGACGATAAAAGCAGCAAGAGGCAAGAAAGCGAACCAGACCA
>CAIKOL010000041.1 GCA_903829085.1 uncultured Anaerolineales bacterium
ATCTATGCGACGGGCTTTTAGTTTCTTCATCGGTTCATTAATCGGCGGGATCATTGGTGCGGTGCTGGCTCTACTCTTTGCTCCTTTACCAGGCACGGAACTGCGCGTTCAGATCAATGATCGCACCCAGGGTTTGGCTGCGGATATTCGGCATGCGGCCATTTCAAAACGGATTGAACTGCAGGAGCGGTTGGAAACCTTGCGTTCTCCACGGGTATAAGCCCCTGGGGAGCCTCAACCATTACCGCTGCTGAGTTGTAGATAAAACGCTTCTGCCTTCGCCATGCAGCGCCCGTATTCGGCGCGCTCTGCAATCAGGCGGGCGTTTTGTTTTTGAGCGGAGAGGCGCAGTTCACCATCTTCAAGAGCAGCCAGGATTGCATCTGCAAGTGCCCGTGGTGAAGCAGCCTCCACCAGGTAACCATTTTCTCCATCGTGGATCCATTCTTCGATCGATTCGAGCCTGCCAGCCACCGGGAAACACCCGCAGGCCATTCCTTCCAGAAGTGAGTTGGGGGTTCCATCGTGGACGCTGGGGGAGACGACCACCTGGGCTGCCTGGAAGAGTTCTGCCATCCGGGCGTGGGGCCTTGGAGCCAGAAGCTTCACTGAATTGCCAATCCCAAGTCGCGCCACCCATTCCATTGCTTGAACGTTTCCTGCCATCGAGGTGCATAGGAAGTTTGTTTCCGGCAGCTTTTCAAGCACCAGCGGGATGGCTCGGAAGAAAGAATCGTTCCGAACGTAGGAACGGAAACCGCGTGGGTTGATCACCAGGGGTGTTTCGGATTTTATTGAGGGGGGAAAGAACTGGTCCACCCGGATACCGCCATTCCCGGGAACAACCAGGCTGGGTTTATCTTCTGCAAAACCCCAAGCGCCTCCCAGGCGAATGTCCCGCTGGCAGTCGCAATGGAGCCCGTCCGCAGTGATCAGGGTCCGGGTAGTGAGCTTGCCCATCAATGGGGAAGATGGCGCATGCAGGGTAAAGTCGTTCCCCCAGACCGAGACAAGTAGCGGAATTGGTCCTCCGGCGCAAGCGGCCAACATACCCTCATAGGGGATGCGCATGGCGTGCACCAGGTCTGGTTTCACCTCGGCGATTATCGCCCGTAGTTTTTTCGCTGAAGACTGCACTGTCAACGGTCCCAGCCAATGCTGGATCCAGGTGCGCAGGCCCATCAACCGGCTATCGCGCAACCCGCTTTTTTCTCCGCCCGGGTTTAGCCGGGCGGCAGCGCTGAATGCCACTGGTACCAGCTCGAAACCTTTGAGCGCCGGATCCCCCTGGCAGGGGAATGTCGAAGCCAGGTAAACCTCATCCCCGCGCTCCACCCAATGGCGCAACCAGTTTAATGTTGTTGGTGATCGCCCGTCGGCGACAAACAGGAGTCGCATAATGTCAATATACCACAAACCTGTCCTGGAAAATATTTGACGAAATGCGTTAGTTTGTGTATAGTGTATTTACTGGAGAGGCGATGGCACAAATCCGGATTTTGGTAGTTGAAGATAATAATGATAACCTTGAACTGGTCCGTTTTCTACTTGAACGCGCTGGTTATCAGGTGTTGGAAGCCCACGATGGTCAAATGGGAATGGATCTTGCACATCAGGAAATCCCCGACTTGATTCTGATGGATCTCTCCCTGCCTGGAGTGGATGGATGGACGGCTGCCCGTGAACTTAAAGCAGATCCGCAGACAACCTCCATCCCCCTGCTGGCGCTTACTGCCCATACACTGCCTGGTGACCGCAACCGGGCCATCGAGTCGGGCTTTGATGGATATATCTCAAAACCCATCAATATCCAGAATTTTGCCTTAGATATTGAACAAGCTTTGCGGGCCAAAAAAACAGATAATAAAGGTTGATCCGTCGGATCAAAACCCTTTCGGTTTTAAATCGCGCCGCGCGGACTTTGGTTTTAATGGAAAATAATAAAATGCCAGACGAAAAACGCCCCCCAGTCTGCGATTACGAAGGCTCCGATTATCAAACTCGCTTCTGGGAATCGGGAGGACGTGAGTATGAGGATCGTTGCGAAGCCATCGCTCTCAGACACCTGCTTCCCCAAAGTGGAAAACTAATTCTTGAACTGGGCGCTGGTGCAGGTCGAAACACCCTGCGTTACCAGGGATTTAACCGCGTCGTGTTATTGGATTACTCCCGCACCCAGCTCCAACAAGCGCAGGAACGCCTGGGCACTTCTGACCGTTACATATATGTGGCAGCGGATATCTACCGCCTCCCTTTTGTGAACAGCCTGTTCAATGCAGCCACGATGATCCGTACCTTACACCACATGGCGGATGCGCCGGCTGCATTACACCAGGTGCGAAACGTTCTTCAGCCTGGCGCGACTTTCATCCTGGAATATGCCAACAAGCGCAACCTGAAGGCCATCCTGCGTTATACGCTGCGCCTCCAGGCTTGGAATCCTTTCGAGTTGCAACCGGTCGAGTTCGCTCCCCTAAACTTTGACTTCCACCCGCGTGCGGTGCACGTCTGGCTTCAGGAGGCAGGTTTCAAGACAGAAAAAACCCTGGCTGTCTCGCATTTCCGGGTGGATGCCCTCAAGCGTAATATCCCCGTCAGCATTTTGGCAGGCCTCGATTCGCTTCTC
>CAIKOL010000042.1 GCA_903829085.1 uncultured Anaerolineales bacterium
CTGCCTTTGCCCGTTTCCGGCGCGCCCTGCGCAGGTCGGACCAACTGGCGCTGGATGACCTGTTCGTGTCCGCCCGGCAGCACCTGGCTGCCGCACAATATGCTTCGCACGCCCTGCCCTTCGAAGTCTTCCTGCTTTCGATGCTGTTGGAAGAACACAAGGAAGTGATGAAATTGAGGCAACGGGTGGATGCGTTGACCCCTGGGAAATGACCGTTTCCCAGGGGGAATTGTTCCTCATTGTTTTGTCCACGCCCTGATTTGGGTACTTCTCAATAAACCAGGGGCGGGGCACCCCCCAATCCTCCTCCACTTATTGAAAAGATGCATGCTTTGTTCCTAAAAAACTGTACACCGGCTTTTGGCAGCCTGGAGGCTCAAGAGGCCTAATGCAGACCATTAACGGATGGTTATTCGACATCTACCCGAACGAAACGGGGCTGACCCTCTGGCTGATCGGCGAGGACGGGCAACGCCACCGCTTTTTCCAGGACTTTTCCGCCACGGTCTATGCGGCAGGGCCTTCCGCGCGCCTGCGGGCGCTGTGGAGGAGCCTGCGGGAGCAGCCGGTGCCGGTGCGCCTGTCGCGCGCGGAGAGGACGGATGTGTTCCAGGGGAAGACGGTTACCCTGGCTGTGGAAGTGCAGCAGCCGGCCAGGCTGGATGAGCTGTTTAGAACCATGACCGCGGCCTTCCCCGACCTGACCTGGTACGACGGCGATATTTCGCTGGCACTGCGCCATGCGGCGGCGTTCGGCGTCTTCCCGTTGGCGCGCTGCGTTGTGGAGCTGCGTGGGGAAAAAATTGCCAGCCTCACGCCGCTGGATACACCCTGGGACCTGGAGCCTGTCCCCGCTCCGCTGCGCGTCCTGTCGCTGGAACCGGACTGCGACCCGGCGCATTGGGAACCCCGGGCACTGATCGTCTCATACGAGCGCGTGCGCTACAGCCTGCCGCTGGAAAAAACAATTCCCCTGCTCATTGGCCTGGCTGCCGACCTGCGGCGCTACGACCCGGACGTGATCCTGACCTCCTGGGGCGACACCTGGCTGCTGCCACGGCTGATGCAACTCTGCAACGAGAGTGGGATGAGGCTGCCCTTGAATCGGGACGAGAGCCAGGCGCTGGTGGAACGCAAGGAACATACTTATTTCTCGTATGGGCAGATCGTTTACCGCGGCCGGCAGGTGCAGTTGCGCGGGCGCTGGCACCTCGACCGGCACAATGCCATGTTGTGGAACGACTACGGCCTGGCAGGCGTGCTGGAGATGGCACGCGTCACCCGCCAGCCGGTGCAGGATGCCGCCCGGCTCTCCCCGGGCACGGGCATCTCGTCCATGCAGTTCGTGACCGCCCTGCAGAAGGACATCCTGATCCCCTGGCACAAGAACCAGGCAGAGACGCCCAAGACCGTGCTGGAGCTGATGCGTTCCGACATGGGCGGGATGGTGTACCAACCGACCATCGGGCTGCACCGCGACGTGGGCGGGATCGACTTCATCTCGATGTACCCGGGCATCATGGTGAAATTCAACATCTCGCCGGAAGTAAAGCGGGCGGGGCCTCCGCAAAGCCTGCAACCGGCGCCCGGCGATCCGGGCATCATCCCCCTCACGCTGGCGCCGCTGTTGAAGAAAAGGCTGGCGCTCAAGCAGGCGCTGCTGACCCTGCCGCGCTGGGACTGCCGCAGGCCGGTCTACCAGGCGCTGGCCAGCGCCCATAAGTGGCTGCTGGTGACCTGCTTCGGCTACCTGGGCTACAAGAATGCCCGCTTCGGGCGCATCGAAGCCCACGAGGCGGTCACCGCCTACGGGCGCGAGGCGCTGCTGCGCGCCAAGGAAGCCGCCGAAGACCTGGATTTTGAGATCCTGCACATGTACGTGGACGGGTTGTGGGTGCACAAGGAAGGCTGCAAGACGCCGGCAGATTTTCAGACCCTGCTGGCGGATGTGACCGAACGCACCGGGCTGCCCATCTCGCTGGACGGGGTTTACCACTGGGTGGTGTTCCTGCCGTCGCGCCTGGATGAACGCGTGCCGGTGGCCAACCGCTATTTTGGCGTCTTCCAGGACGGCTCGATCAAGGTGCGCGGCATTGAGGCCCGCAGAAGGGATACCGCTCCATTCATCGCCGAGACGCAGATGAGCATCATGGAGATCCTGGCCAGGGCCGGGGATGCCGAGCATTTAAAGGATGTCTATCCCCGGGCGCTCAGCTTTGCGGACAGCGAAATGAAAGCGCTCAGGGCGGGGCGTGTGCCGTTGGAGAAACTGCTGGTCAGCCAGAAGCTGAGCCGGGAACTGGGGGAATATTCCAGCCCCTCGCCGGCCGCGCGGGCGGTGCGGCAACTGGAAGCAGCCGGCAAGCTGGTGCGCCCGGGGCAGCGCGTGCGCTTTCTCTTCACCCTGGGCAAGCCCGGGGTGCAGGCCTGGGATGTTGCTCAACAGCCCGACCCGCGCTGTGTGGATGTGAAACGCTACCAGGCCCTGCTCACGCGGGCGGTGGAGACGGTGCTGGACCCCATCCGGCAGAGTATCAACGCTGGAAAGAAGGAAGAAAGCTGGGATCTATTCCCGGTATTCCCCAGGGTGAGCCTGGCTCCGGCACCCCCCGGCGGTGACTGAACCCACGCGCAACAGGTCAGGCCAGGTCCTGGTCGCAGGCGTCCCGGAACCCGCAGCGGCGGCAGCGCTGGGGATCGTCGTGGGAGCGGGGCACTTCGGGGCGGTGCTCGTCCCGCCGGATGTCGGCCAGCAGGTCAAGCAGGGCGGATTCGAGCGCCGGGGTGTAATCCACGGCAAAGTCACGGCCGGAGTAGTGGAGGATGCCGTGCGGGGGACGTTTGCCGTAGGTCTTGTGTACCAGCAGGCAGTAGACCGCCACCTGGAAGATGTGTGAGTCGTAGGGGGCCGCGGGGGTGCGCCCGGTCTTGACCTCCACCGGGATGAACCTGCCGTTCTGCTCCACTAGGTAGTCTGGTTTTCCGGTGAGGCCCAGGTCGGTGTCAAAGAGCGGCTTTTCGACCGTACCCCAGGTGCGTGTGTCGGAATAGACCACCCGCCCGCCGGGAAGCCCGGCCGCGCGGCGCTGGCGCCCCGCCACGAAGAGCAGGACGAGGGCGATCAACAGGAAGGCAAGGCCGAGAAAAAGGGATGTCATCAGAACTAGAAAACCTGTTGCGTGCAGAAGGCAGCCAGCAGTACCAGCGCCACCAGCAGCAGGATCAATGCCAGCGCCCGGGTGAATCCGGAGGCAAGCACCTGCCGCCCGTGCTGGCGGTGGAGCTCGGAGCCGGCGGTCATTTCGGCCTGGTTGGAAGAGGCGATGCCTTTGCGCTGGTACCACCAGGCGCGCGCACAGTAGAGATAGGAGCCGACTTCGGAGGCGCGGATGGGTCGCATACGGTATATCCTATCATGTTCCGGGTGATTTTTAACGTATAATTCCCCCACCGGAGGAAACCATGTCCAACCTGCCAGAAATAAACACCCCCTTCCTGCTCGATTTCCTGACCAAGCTGCTGAATACCCCCTCGCCCACCGGCTTTTCCGAGGCGGCGGTGGCATTCTGTGAACAGAGTCTCCGGGGCTTCCCGGCGCTCAACCTGGCCCGCACCCGCAAGGGAGCATTGACCGCCACCTGGCGCGGCGACCAGGATGAGAGACCGCGTGCCATCACGGCGCATGTGGATACACTGGGCGGGATGGTCAAAGAGCTCAAATCCAATGGGCGCCTGAAGCTGTCCAGGATCGGCGGCTTTGCCTGGAACACCATCGAAGGCGAGGGCTGCACTGTCTTCACCCGCTCCGGGCGGCAGGTGCGCGGTTCCATTTTGCTGACCAAGGCTTCCACTCACGTCTTCGGGGCGGAGGTGGGCGAGTTGAAACGCGGCGAAGACACGCTGGAACTGCGGTTGGACGCTCGCACGCTGTCGGCGGCGGAAACGCGCGACCTGGGCATCGGGGTGGGCGACTTCGTGGCCTTCGACCCGCGCGTGGAACTGGCAGCCGGGTTCGTGCGCTCGCGGCACCTGGATGACAAGGCCTGCGTGGCAGCCGTGGTGGCCGCCGTGAAGGCCCTCAGCGAGGCCGGGCGCCAACCTGCTCACACAACGACCCTGCTGTTCAGCAACTACGAGGAGGTCGGTCACGGGGCGGCGGCGGGCATTCCGCCCGAGGTGGAGGAACTGCTGGTGGTGGACATGGCCGCGGTGGGCGAAGGACAGAACTCGGACGAGTACCATGCCTCGCTGTGCGTCAAGGACAGCGGCGGGCCGTACCATCATGACATGTCCAACCGGCTGCGGGCGCTGGCTGAGAAAAACGAGATCCCCTATATGGTGGATATTTACCCACAATATGGTTCAGATGGGGAGGCCTGGTGGAACGCGGGCGCGGACGCGGCGGTGGCGCTGATCGGTCCCGGCGTGGACGCTTCGCATAGCTATGAGCGCACCCACACCGAGGCGCTGGTGGCAACCACCAAGTGGGTGATGGCGTACTTGCTGGAGGAGTAATTTTTCAATATGCATTGTCTTCATGTGGTTGGCGCACGACCGAATTTTATGAAAGCCGCGCCCGTGGCAGCCGCCCTGGCTGCGCGGGCGGTGACGCAGACCATGGTGCACACCGGGCAGCATTACGATGCCCGCATGTCCGAGATCTTTTTCACGGAATTGGGGCTTCCACAGCCGGATGTCAACCTGGAGGTTGGCTCGGGGAGCCATACCGTCCAGACCGCCCAGATCATGCAGCGCTTTGAGCCGGTGGTGTTGGAACGCAGCCCGGACCTGGTGCTGGTCTACGGCGATATCAACTCCACCCTGGCGGCGGCCCTGGTGTGCGCCAAGCTGCTGATCCCGGTGGCGCACGTGGAAGCCGGCCTGCGCTCGGGCGACCGGAGCATGCCGGAGGAGATCAACCGCCTGCTCACCGACCAGTTGGCCGACCTGCTCTTCACTCCCTCCGCAGACGGGGATGAAAACCTGCTCCGGGAAGGCATCCCACCGGAGAAGATCAGGCTGGTGGGCAACGTGATGATCGATACGCTGGTGCGCATGCTGCCCCAGGCCGAGAGGCGCTGGCCCCGGCTGGAAACGGCTTTCCCGGGCGGGCCTTTCGCCCTGGTGACCCTGCACCGCCCGTCGAACGTGGATGACCCGCGGCAGCTGGAGCGCCTGCTGGCGGCACTTGGGCGGATCGGAGCACAGCTTAACGTGCTGTTCCCGGTGCACCCGCGCACCCGCCAATCCATCGCGGACGGCGGGCTGGCTGTGCCGCAATCGGTGCACCTGATGGAACCGCAGGGATACCTGGATTTCCTGGCCCTGCAAAGCCATGCCAGGGTGGTCATCACTGATTCGGGCGGCATCCAGGAAGAAACCACCTTCCTGGGGGTGCCCTGCCTGACCCTGCGCGACAGCACCGAACGTCCTGTGACCGTGACGATGGGTACGAACGTATTGATCGGAGGCGACCTCGAGCGGTTGCAGGTTGAACTGGGGCGCATCCTGGCCGGACAGGGGAAGCACGGACAGCGCCCGCCGCTGTGGGATGGGCATGCCGCCGAGCGCATTGCCGGGGAAATCCTCCTGCATGGATAAGGAATTACGATGAACTTTAGCGACTACCAGACTCAATCCCGCAAGACCGCCCTGTACCCGTCCATCGGTCACGGCGTCATCTATCCCACCCTGGGGCTGACCAACGAGGCCGGGGAAGTGGCCGGCAAGGTTAAGAAGATCTTCCGCGACAAGGGCGGCGTGATCGGGGCAGCCGAGCGCGAAGCCCTCAAGGGCGAATTGGGCGACGTACTATGGTACCTGGCCCAGGTCTGCACTGAACTGGACCTTTCGCTGGATGAGGTGGCCGAGCATAATATCGAAAAGCTCTCCTCGCGGCTGGAGCGCGGCAAGATCGGCGGGGACGGGGATAACCGCTAGGAAAGGCCTGGAAGCGGTATAATCCTGCCCGGTGGAGTTGTGATTATTGTCACAACCTGCACGAATCAGACAAGGATATATTATGGAAAGCAAAAAGAAAACCCTCCGCACCCTGGGGATCATCTCCTTTACCGCCAGCATCCTGGTGGGGTTCGTGATGCTTGTGCTCATGAACTGGGCGAACTTTGAAGCGTACTTCTTCTTTGGGTATACCGCACCCGCGGATACGACCCTGACTACGTTAAAATGCCCCCTGCTGATGACCACTGCCGATACGGGCAACATCAGCATCCGCCTTACCAACACCACAAGCCTGGACCTCTCGCCGATGATTCGCACCGAGATCAGCTACTACGGCGCGGCCCGGGTAGACAGCAACAACTACCCGCTGGCAGCGGGTGAAACCCGCAACTTTAGCTGGATGGTAAGCCCGGATGACATGGTCTTCGGTCATTTGATCCTGGCACGCGTGTACGTGTACAGCGCATACACGCTCCCCTCCCGGGACAACACTTGTGGCATCGTGGTGGTCAACCTGCCGGGTTTGACCGGCATCCAACTCTTTGTCATTTTGATCGCGTTCATCCTGGTCTGCATGGCAGCCGGCTGGGGCCTCTGGCTGGCAGGCAGTCACCCGCTCCAGGCACCCGGGCGGATCGCACTGACGGCCATGGCCATTTTCACGGGCGTGGTTCTGATCGGCATCCTTGCCGGTTGTATGGACTGGTGGGGTGTGGGCCTGATCTGCACGGTGATTTGTGTGTTGTTGACCATTGCGGTGGTAGGAAACTACATTCAGAAAGCGTGACGCAGAGTGAAGCGCATAAACAAGGAGAGGATGGCGGATGGACTGTAAGAATTGCAGCTCCCTGAACGAAAAACGCCAATTTTCATCCGGCGGGGAATTGACCCGATTCATAAAACGGCTGCGAGGCTACGTGGAAAACGGGAAGATCGTCGAATTCCCGGCTTTTACCGACCTGGCAGATGTGGAGGATGACGGCAGTTGGCCGGATGTGATCGAATGCCAGTTTGGATGCCCCGATTGTGGGACGGAATTCACCCTGAAAGTTAATTCCCATTCCAAAAAAGCGCCTGAGTGGCTTCCGAAAAAGGGAAGGCGTCGTTGAGGCCATGACCGCCTGTGGGAACCTGCTCCCGCCGCGGTCCATGGCGGTGCAGAGAAAATCTTGAGTGATGTTTTGGCGGGGGGTCTGGGATCTGTTCGAATTCTAATCATCCTCATACATAAACCTTTTTATTATTTGGTACAATCAAACCAGATACATTTTGTCTTATTGCAATGCAGGATGATGCCTTATCCTGCTGATTCAGGAGATCCTTATGGCTAGTATGGAAAAATTCACCCAGCGGGCGCGGCGAGTGCTGGCCCTGGCTCACCAGGAAGCTGAGAGCGCCCACCAGGGAATGATCGGTACCGAGCACCTGCTGCTCGGTTTATTAACGGAAGACGGCGGGGTGGCCGGACGCGTTCTGCGCGAACTGGGTCTGGAGACGGAACGCGTACGCGAGATGATCCAACGCGTCAGCGCTGAGGGACATTCCGACAGCGGCAGGATCGAGCTGGCCCCCGACACCCAGCTTGTACTGGAATATGCCATTGAAGAGGCCCGCAAGATGGGTCATCACTACATCGGAACCGAACACCTGCTGCTTGGGTTGGTGCGCTCGGAAGGCGCGGCGATGGAAGTGCTTAAGAAACTGGGCGTCACCCCCGACCAGGTCCGGCGCCAGACCCGCCGCGTGCTCCAGGAAAGCAGCGGGTCCCAGACCAGCGCTGTACCGGAGACTGCCAAGCCGGGCGGCAAGCAGGAACCCAAGACCCCGTTGGTGGATCAATTGGCGACCGACCTGACCACCCTGGCTGAAGAGGGCAAGCTGGACCCGGTCATCGGCCGCCAGACCGAGATCGAGCGCGTCATCCAGATCCTGGCCCGGCGCACCAAGAACAACCCGGCGCTGATCGGTGAACCGGGCGTGGGCAAGACAGCCATTGTGGAAGGACTGGCCCAGCGAATCACGGATGGCGATGTACCCGCGCCGCTGCTGGGCAAACGTGTCCTGAAACTGGATGTAGGCTCGCTGGTAGCCGGGACGATGTACCGCGGCCAGTTCGAGGAACGCCTCAAGCGGGTCATTGATGAGCTCAAATCCACCAAGTCCATCCTGTTCATTGATGAGTTCCACATGCTGGTGGGCGCCGGTTCAGCCGGTTCAGCCGTGGATGCCGCCAATATTTTAAAGCCGGCACTCTCGCGGGGTGAATTGCAGTGCATTGGTGCCACCACGCTGGATGAGTACCGCAAGCATATCGAATCCGACGCGGCGCTTGAGCGCCGCTTCCAGCCCATCGTGGTGGACGAGCCCTCCGTGGAAGAGACCATCGAGATCCTCAAGGGCATCCGCAAGATGTATGAAGAGCACCACCACCTGGTCATCTCTGATGAGGCGCTCGAAGCTGCAGCCCAGCTCTCGGCCCGTTACGTGTCAGACCGTTTCCTACCCGACAAGGCGATCGACCTGATCGACGAATCCGCTTCGCGCGTGCGCATGTATAAGTCGGGAGCGTCCACATCGGCGAAGGATATTTACAAGCAATTGAAGCTGGCACGTGCCAACCGCGCCCAGGCTCAGGAAGAAGGTAAAGTTGAGGATGTGCATACCTGGGAAACCCAGGAAGCCGACCTGAACGAACAGCTCAAACTAATGAAATCCAGTTGGGAACGCGCCAAAAGCCCGGTAGTAACCGGTGAGGATATTGCCGAAGTGGTGGCCATGTGGACCGGCGTGCCGGTGATGCAGATCGCCGAGGCCGAGTCGAAACGTCTGCTCAAGATGGAAGAGGAACTCCACAAGGTCATCATCGGCCAGAAGGAAGCCATCCAGTCCATCGCCAAGGCGGTGCGGCGGGCGCGCGCCGGGCTCAAGGACCCGAAGCGCCCGATCGGCTCGTTCATGTTCCTGGGACCGACCGGGGTTGGCAAGACCGAGTTGACCAAGGCCCTGGCCAAGTTCATGTTCGGGAGCGAGGAAGCCCTGATCCAACTGGATATGTCCGAGTTCATGGAACGGCATACCACCAGTCGCCTGGTGGGTGCGCCTCCCGGTTATATTGGCTATGATGACGCCGGTCAACTGACCGAAGCCCTGCGCCGCCGCCCGTATTCCATCGTGGTTTTCGACGAAGTGGAGAAAGCCCATCCCGAAGTGCACAACATGCTGCTCCAGATCATGGAGGAAGGCCACCTTTCCGACGCCAAGGGTCGCACAGTGGACTTCCGCAACGCCATCATCGTGATGACCACCAATGTGGGGGCGGAGGAGATCAAGAAGCAGACCTCGCTGGGTTTCCAGCTCAAGCGCGACGAAAAGACTGAGGAACGCACTTCCTACGAGGAGATGCGCAAGAAGCTGACCGAGTCGCTCAAGAAGGTCTTCCGGCCCGAGTTCATCAACCGTCTCGACAGCGTGATCGTCTTTCGGTCGCTCAACAAGGAAGACATTCGCCAGATCGTTAACCTGGAGTTGAACAAGGTCACCGAACGGTTGGCTGAACACGAGGTGAAATTGACCGCTTCCGAAGCTGCCCTGGATCTGCTGGCAGGGCAGGGGTATGACCCGGAGATGGGTGCCCGGCCTTTGCGACGAGTCATTCAACAGAAAGTTGAAGACCCGCTCTCAGATGCACTGCTTTCCGGTACGTTCCACGAAGGCGATACCATTCTGGTGGAGGCTGTGGAGGATGGCGTGATCTTGAAACGGGTGGAGACACTCGAAAAGGTGCCTGAACTGGTTGTGTAATTTCAGTGTAGATTTGTACGTTGCGAGGGGGTTGCCACGTTGGGGAAAGAACCCCCTCCTCGCAACGACATACGATTATTGGAGTATTTTATGGGTAAACAATTAGCTGTAGCAACGCTTGCTGGAGGCTGTTTCTGGTGTCTGGAAGCTGTTTTCGATGAACTCAAAGGGGTGGAATCGGTCGAATCCGGTTACAGCGGCGGGGCGGTCCCAAGCCCAAGCTATGCCCAGGTGTGTGACGGGAATACCGGTCACGCGGAAGCCGTGCAGATCATATTTGACCCGCAGGTGCTTTCATATCATGACCTGCTGACGGTCTTCTTTGCCATCCACGACCCCACCACGCTGAACCGCCAGGGTGCGGATGCGGGCACCCAGTACCGTTCGGCGATCTTCTACCACGACGAGGAGCAAAAGAAGATGGCCGGGCAGGTGCTCCAGGAAATTGCCGACTCCCAGATCTGGAGCAATCCAATCGTGACCGAGCTGACGCCATTTGATCAATTTTATCCGGCTGAGGATTACCACCAGGAATACTTTGCCCACAATTCCTTCCAGCCGTATTGCCGGATCGTCATCGCACCCAAGGTGTCCAAGTTCCGTATGCAGTTTATGGAACGCTTGCGATAGTCCCGTCTCCAGCACGGGAAAGAAGTGATATATTTGGGATGCCCGCCGGGAACCGGTTTCACCAGGGGACGGCTGGCGGACATCCACTCTTGAAGTCGAAAGCACTTTTCCACATGCAAGTCCTTCAGACCCAGGTCACAGCTTCTGTACTCCCCGAAACGCAGCCCACGTTCCGGGTGGGTAAAATTCCGATCTACGGCGATGCCATGCTCGCACCCATGGACGGATTCTCGGATTGGCCTTTCCGTTCCATTTGCCGGGGGCTTGGTTCGGCGATGAGTTATAACGAATTCACCCGGGCAGAGTTCATTGTAAATGCCTTCGAACATATCGCGGAACGCTTCACCTACGATGAAGTTGAGCGTCCGTTCGTCATCCAGGTTTACGGAGATGACCCGGACCTGATCATCGCAGCGGCGATCCGCGTCCAGGAGAAGCGGCCCGACATCATTGACATCAACATGGGTTGCCCGGCACGGACGGTTGCCAACCGGGGTGCGGGGGTGGGATTAATGCGCACGCCGCTCAAGGTGGCACGCATTTTCCAGAAGTTAAGCAAAATGCTGGATGTGCCGGTGACAGGCAAGATCCGCCTGGGCTGGGAGGATAACCGCACTTACAAGTTAATCGCCCGCATCGTGGAAGAGAACGGCGGCGCACTGATCGCCGTCCATGGGCGGACGCAGGAGCAGGGCTACAGCGGAGACGCCAACTGGGACGCCATTGCCGAGGTCAAGGCAACGGTCAAGATCCCGGTTATTGGCAACGGGGATGTTAAAACGGTTGCAGATATTGGGCGCATGAAAGCACACACCGGCTGTGAGGGGGTGATGATCGGGCGGGCCGCCATTGGCAACCCTTGGATCTTTAACGGCCTTGACCGGGAACAGGTCACGCCGGAAATGGTGCGCCTGATGGTGCGCCAGCACCTGGAGCGCAGTGTCCAGTTTTACGGTGAACACAAAGGGCTGATCTTATTCCGCAAACATGCCATGCGCTACCTGGCGCTCCAGCGCCTGCCGCGTGTGATGCGGACGAAAATCATTCTACAAAACGATGCCGAGGGGTTCCTGGCTTTGCTGGATAAAGCCATTGCCGATCTTGAGTAAAAAAATACCAGAAGAAGTAACTTCTCAATAAACCGGGGACGGGGGGTGTGCGTGCAGCGTCGCTGCCCGCACACCCCCCAATCCTCCCCTCCTTATTGAGAAGATACCAGAAGAAGATACAAAAAACGCACAGGTTTGGCTGTGCGTTTTTTTTTGCAGTTATTACAGGGATGGGCCGGTTTAGTAATCGAAGAGTATTTTTGCGGTGGTGACATCCAGTGCGTAAATTTCTGAATCGAGATTGAGATAAACAACATTATCCTGCCAGCCGATGACAGATGGGATCGTGTAAAAATCGCCGTACACCTTTGGCAGGGGCACCGTCTGTTCGACCAGGAGGGTGCCGTCATTTGGGTTAATGGTGTCGAGGGTCATCTGGTTGGGACCACCCTGAAACTTGATCAACATTAATCCAGCTGGGACCAGTTTCCATGTCCAGCCCGTACCGGTGTTGTCCACCAGGCCGGACATTTCATCGGGTGGATCAATTGGCCCGCCATCCGGGAGCACCATCTGCCAGGTTTGATTGCCCGTGGTGGTATTCACACCCCAGAGTTCATAACGTTCTGTGCCGCGCGTCCGCCGGGCGCGGACAAGGATGGTATCGCCCGTGGCTGCCAGCGGGACGAGGTCGTAATCTTCGTTGGTCAGCAGGGTCTGGACTGCTCCGCTGCTTTTATCCACGGCCAGCAGTTGGCTGCCGGTGCTGAAATAAAAGGTTTTATCGGTCACCAGGTAATTGAAGCCGTAGGGTGAAAAACTAAAACTTTCTTTCGTGACGGTCTGCCAGGCTACGCCTCCATTGGAGAAGTCCAGGCGCTGGATGCACCCGGAGGACGAGTCGTAGAACAGGTAGAGGGCGTTTTCAGCTTCCACGTAAACCAGCCCTGAATCGATGTACAGCGATTCAGACGAATATTGATCAACCTGGCAGGTGGGGGCAACCATACGCTGCTGGCTGCCGTCAAGAGGGTTGATAAAGAACAGACCGTAGTTATAGGAGTCGCTGTCTGTGTAATCGAGCACCACCAAGGAGCCACCCATCAGCCGCAGGGTGTTGTCGTTACCGGCCAGCCGCCGGTTCCAGACCAGGCTGCCGGTGGCGGCGTCGTAGGCCTGCAACGATTCATCATTGTTCAGGGTGATCACCCGCCCGGCTGTCACCAGCAGGGTGTTATCGCCATAATTCAATTTGTCGGGCATCTGGGTTTGCCAGGCCAGGCTGCCATCGCTTTTCCGGTAAGCCAGCAGGGTACTCC
>CAIKOL010000043.1 GCA_903829085.1 uncultured Anaerolineales bacterium
CGAACGGCCCGCGCGACGAGAAACCGGCAAGATTGGAATCAGGCATCGGTGAACGGGTTCAGCGGTCAAGTGTGGGCAGAGAGAGTCGAGGTGTTAATAGCAGATGAAAAATCTTGCTGAAATCGAACAAGCAATCTCCCAGTTTGACAGCCAACTGGCGCCCATCGCCAAACGGCCGGTGGATATTACCAACCCTAAATGGCTGGAAAAGTTGATCAAAAATCCTCCCGCCCTGGATGAGGCCGGCATCCGGGAGCAGGTGGAGATCTCGCTGGCGGAGATCCTCAATCTTTACGCTCAAAGCGACGAGGCAACCCGAATTGCTCTGCGAGACCTGTTCCAAAAATACCAGGCCTTTTCCTGGGCAGCTGCCCTGCCCCAGAATTCCTCCCCAGAGGGTTTGCGGAGTGAGCTGCTGCTCTTCTCGCTGAAAGACCAGGGCAGGGACACACGCGACGCGCTGCTCTGGCTGCAGGATATTTGCAAAAAGGCCCGCTTGGCAGGGGTGGAACTTCGCCCGATCCTACAGGAGGTGGGGGAACTCTCCAGCGAGATCAACCGATTCGGGATGGGGTCAACCAAAGACTTAATCCTGAAAGCTGGCTGACTTTGCGTTAGAATAACTCCTGTAGATGTATTTGCAGCATCCCAGCCCGGGGAAACTTCTGAAAATGGCCTGGAAAGGTAAAATTAAAACCGTGGAACAATCCCAACCTGTGCAAGTAAAATCCTCCTCACAAGGGATGCGGGTCTTCTTGACCATCTGGTTCGGACAGCTGGTATCGCTGGTCGGCAGTCAGCTGACCGGTTTCGCCCTGGGAGTATGGGTGTACGACCAGACCAGGTCGGTGCTGCTGTTGGCGCTGGTGCAGGTGGCCCAACAAGCGCCCTACGTGCTGCTCTCTCCCATCGCGGGGGTCTTTGCTGACCGCTGGAACCGGCGCACCGCCATGATCGTCAGTGATTTCGGTGCCGGGCTGGCGGTGCTGACGGTGGGCGGCCTTTACCTAAGCCACCACCTGCAGCCCTGGATGGTGATCCCGATCAATCTATGGATGGCAGCCTTCAACACCCTGATGTGGCCGTCCTTCACAGCAGCGACGACACTACTGGTCCCCAAACAACATTACGGACGGGCAAACGGTTTCGTGCAGTTGGGTGAAGCGTTGCCACAGATCGCCGGACCGGCCCTGGCTGGCGCGCTGTACGTGGCCATCCACCTCGGCAATATGGCGCTGATCGATTTTGCATCCTACGCCTTCTCAGCGCTGCTGATGCTGTTATTCGTGCGCATCCCCAACCCGGAGCGCAGCATCCAAGCCTTGGAGGCCAAAGGCTCGATCTGGAAAGAGATGCGCTTCGGCTGGGATTACATCACCTCGCGGAAAAATTTACTGGCACTGCTGATCTTCTTCATGGCGGCCAACTTCCTGTCGGGGGTCATGAGCCCGTTAATCGTCCCGCTGATCCTGGACAACTGGGATGCCAGCACTTTGGGATATATCAGCACCCTGATGGGAGTGGGCATGCTTGGAGGCACGCTGGTAATGAGCGCCTGGGGCGGCGGCAAGCGCAAGATTTACACCCTTTTGGGAGCTGCGCTGCTAAGCGACCTGTTCCTGAGCGTCGTAGGACTGCGCGTGTCTCTCCCGCTCATCGCCATCTGCGGGGTTGCGATCATGTTCTTTGGCCCCTTCACGAATGCCTGCAGCCAGGCCATCTGGCAGGCCTAGGTAGCCCCGGACCTGCAGGGGCGCGTTTTCGCCTTCCGGCG
>CAIKOL010000044.1 GCA_903829085.1 uncultured Anaerolineales bacterium
ACTCCTCCCTCACTTATTGAAAAGATACTTGAAATGGTCACAAAAGGAGATGGTTTCATGAAAATGAAAACGCACCTGAATATCCTTATGGTGGCATTTCTGATCTTTGCCAGCGTCCCAGCGTGTATCCTCACCTCTGCTCCAATGCCATCTTCTCCAGCACCATCTTTGCAACCATCCGCCAGTTCGCCTGAAATTGTCCCCACCCGGGATTCGCAAGTGTTGGGGGACCTGGGATCGATCAGCTATACCCTCGATACCGCCCGTCAGGTGAGCCAGACCTTTGACTTCCTTACAGGGGGGGACATCGTTCTGACCACCAGCGATGCTAACGGCTATGGCTGGATGCTTTCGATCCCTGCAGATGCTTTGTTTTTAAACGAGACGATCAGCATGACGCCTTTCGCCACGCTGGACGTCTCCCGATCGGGAGCCAAGTTGATCAGCGGGGTCCTGCTTGAGCCGGACGGGCTGCAATTTACAGACGTGGTTCGACTATCCGTCACCGCTCCCAGCGACAAACCCGGGGTGGGCCTGATTTATTCCATGAACCAGGATGGCTCGAACGTGGCTTTCGCGCCCACCACCAATACCAGCAGCGGGAAAACGGCAGTCGCCGAGATCTGGCATTTCAGTTCTGCGGGTACCGACAGCGCTGATCATGGCGGGAACAACACAATGGAATCTTTGCAAAAATGGGCCTATGAAGACTTTATCGCCGCGCTGGATGCCGGCGAGGAGTTCATCAAGAACCCACCCCGTCCGCCCGAAGCGCCGCAAATCAGCATGTTCTGCCGCGGCACCGAACACAACCCGGAACTGGAAGAAGCCTATGAGTACATGCGTGATTTTACGGATCCATACACGGAAATCGTCCGGGTGATCCTGGCGGCGGAAAAAAATATGCTACTCAAAGGTGTTGCAACTGAGGCCGACAAGGCGCGGGCGTTGAATGTGATAGTGAAAATATATACTATAGAAAAAAACAACGTCCTGGTATTTGGCAGGCAGTATGCACAGGATAAGCCGCCCGACCGGCTGGTTACTTTGATCCCGACTGCATTGCAAGTCGAGAAGCAGATCCAGTTGCTCACCGGCGAGGACACGGGAACGTCGCTGCTTCCTTATGCCACATACTGGGCTGAGACCATCCGCGATTATTACCTCAACGAGTTGAAAACCAAGCACGATTACCGCGCTTGGCCGGGTGTTTTTTTTCTGGAAAAGAATGTTGCATTATTAGGCGGCACAGACCGATTTCAAGAACTTATGGAGACCATGACCTTTGAAGTGATCCTCGATACCAGTTTTGATGGTACCTGGTATTCCAGTGGTAATCTTTATGCAACCGGTCACGTGGAACAAAATGCGGACGTCATGGGTTTGAAGCTGGAAACAAGCAGTATAGATTTCTGGGGAGACCTTGATAATCTGCAATTAAAGGTCAAAACCGGGACCTTCACAAATCCGACTGGGGCCCATTCTGTGCCCTCTCCGTATACCGGCACCATGTGGCTGAAGAATTGGGATGCCTGTGTGACCAAGACCTTTGACGTGGTGCTGAGCGGTTTTTCAGGAATTGAGGATGTGGAAGGCAGGAACGCCGCCGGGGCTGCGTCCAGGGCCGCTTTGAAACAGTATTGGTGGGAAGCGGGGTTCTTTATGTTCACAGTCCCCATGCAAAACCTGAACAAGACCCTGGGCGACCAGAACTTTTCCGGCTCCGGCTCTGCAGGAGAGGGTGCCTTTACCGGCAGTGGCAATATCCATATCGTGATCAAACATACGCCTTAATAGCTCATGACCAGCGATAGATCTGACGGTTCTCTGGGAATCGTTGGAGTGATGGAATTAATAGGGGGTAGTGGGCGGGGCTTCGCCCGCCCACTACCCCCATATCTCTACCCCAATCCCGGCATCTTCCAAAGAGCCGATCTGACGATGTCTGATGGGTGCATTTCCTCTTCTTTCATGGCTTAAAGCATATTTGATCGAAAAATGGGAGAGGAGTGGGGTGTTTTTGGCGGGTGAATCCTGCAATAACACCCCGCACCCCGGATTTTTGAAAAGATACTCGACAGGAGATAAAAAATGAAACCCTTTCGTTTTCTTTTGTTCCTTCTCGTCGCGCTCTTTATAACTTCCTGCGGTAATCAAGCGAAGGCACCGGCTAATAAGTCAATTCCAACAGCCAGCACCCAGCCAGGCGTTGCCATGCCTGCGCCGACAAAAAAATCGCCTCCGAAGTGCTGCCGACATCGGTGTCCGATTCGCTGAAATCCTTTCCCATCCCGCCCGATTCGCAGATGGATTCCAGCAGCCCGATCCCCAATGACCCGGAAGCCACCAGCGGATCGTTCCGGATCCTTTCCAGTGCAGACATTGCGACAGTGGTGAAGTTCTACGAGACAGAGCTTCCCAAGCAGGGTTGGCTCCTGCGTTACACCGACCCCAATTTCCCCTGTGGAGTCCAGCAGGATTGGAAGAACGATACCATCTACCTCTTGCTAATTTTCGGCTATGAGAATTCCAGCCTCTATATTCATGTCCAGTTCAATCGTGTGGATGCGCAATCCCTGAATAAGTATCTGGCGGATTTTCCCCTGCCCGAGTCCTCCGAACTGGTTTACAGTTCCACAACTTCCTGGGAGTTTTATGTGTTGCAGGATTACAAAGCCGTGGAGGCGTTCTATAAACAAAAACTACTGGATCTGCATTGGTCGGCCAACGGAGTTTTACCACAGATAGAAGCCAGTTGCGGCAGTGATGACCCGGGTTGCGGCGATGAAGGCGGGGGGTGTCCGTCAGAGGCGGCCTTGATGCCTACCCCCACATTCGATTTACGGCAGGAAATCAGTCTTCTGTACATCATGCCTGATACGAATGAGGTCCAGATTGATATCATTCCGCACGGAGACGCAACGCACCTGCATGTGAGTCTCACAATGAAGGCTTTGTCCTCGGTCGGGTTACCCGAGGACGTGCCCATTTATACGGGTGCGGTTCTGACGATGGCAAGCCCGGGAACGGCTGAATATACGATCGACGCCAGCGTCGAAACGGTGCTGGCCTTTTATATGAATACATTGCAGGAGGCGGGTTGGGCTGCAGATGGCGCCGCCGTCGAAACACCCGGTATGTCTATACAAAATTGGTCGAAGGGCAGCCAGAAGCTATCCGTGATGATAACTACCTATCAGGATGGCAGTATGCTGGTCTTGGATTGTTCCACCTGCCGGTAAGGAATCCGCAGCTTCACACTCTCATCCGCCGCGTAGAAGTGCCATCCCAAACGGTGCGCCGGTTCCATTCCGGTCGTGGACTTGTCACACCCTGACACGCCCATGAGCAGGAGAATTTTTTATTTCATGGTTCTACTGCTTCTTGCATAAATAACTGAATTGAAAATGCCATTAAGCAGTGGAATATAGCCGGCACAAGTTCATTATTTACGCAGTACACTGTAATTCGTGCAGGGTCTCTCCCGCTCTGGGAACGGGCCAAAATCCTTCACTGCTCGATAGAGCGCAAGCAGATTCTCAACCGGGACCCCTGCCTGTACATTATGACTTGGGTTGAACACAAAACCGCCACCCTGGCCGAAAACATCCATTCGCTCCCAAACCTGGCTGCGGATCTCATCCGGTGTTCCAAAGGGCAATTCCCGCTGGGTATCCACTCCCCCACCCCAAAATGTTACCTGATCCCCAAAACGCGCTTTCAACGTCTGCGGGTGCATGCCAGCCGCTGAAGTCTGAACGGGGTTGAAAATGTCAAACCCGGCTTCGAGCATGTCGGGCATCAAGTTGACGATCGAGCCGCAGGAATGGATGAAACATTTCCAGGCTGTATTCTTATGCACCCAATCATTGAGTTGTTTCTGGAAAGGCTTGTATAAATCACGGTACGCTTTTGGGGAGATGAAAGAACCGGTCTGCATCCCAAAATCGGTGCCGCTCATGTAGACCGCTGTGATGCGATTGCCAACCGCCTGGTAAAGCCGGGGTAAATTCTCCAATGCGATGGCACACTGCCGCTCAAAAACTTTATACACATATTCCTTGCGGCTGATAGTGCTGATATACCATTCTTCCACGTTCCGAATGCCGCCTGGATGCTTCGCCCAGGGCGCCGGCACAAGGGCGATATCCCCAAAAGCGGTATTCCCAAAATTCGCCAGGATGGCCTTGTCAGTCTGGTTAAAAAGCCGCTCCGCTTCGGTCGCAAAATAATCCAGCTCGTCTTCAGTGACCAGCCCAAACTCTTCCAGGTTTTCATTAACATCCAGCGGGTGATCTTCCGGCAAAGTGGGCCGCGGCAGGCTGTCAAAGTAATAACCCCCCTGCGGCATCTTCCCACTGGGGCGAGCGGAATGGTTGCCTTCCGGATACATCAGGATGCTGCCGTCTGGTTCAGAGTCGGTGTTAAACGCCTCCGGCACCAGCACAGGGGTTCCGTCAAAGAGCGTCCAGGGCTTCCAGCCTTCGTTGCGAAAACCGAACAGATTCCCGCGCGGCCAGAGCCCGACCACATCGACACCGAGAGTGGTTATCAAGTCCGGGGCGATCTCACCCAGCATCTGGTACGGCTCGACAACCTTAACCGGCGTACCAGGCGGGTCCAGTTGCAACGCCTGCCGCAGGAGGTAGACAGAACTGACGTGCATGCCGGTCGTCGGCGCCGCTCCCAGGTCCAGCGGGACACGGTCGGCTTCCTGGTGGTTCAGGGCAAGTTGGACGCGTTCTCTCGAGTTCATATTCACCTTCTAAAAAATTCCAGCTGTCTGAAAACTGCTTCTACTATTTTACTGGTTCTTTGGGAATTAGCG
>CAIKOL010000045.1 GCA_903829085.1 uncultured Anaerolineales bacterium
CCTTTACTTCGGTAACTGCTCTGATTTCCGAGGTGTAGCATGATCCTTGGATTTCTTGCAGGTTTCACAATTTTTTTCGGAAGTATCATGATCGGGATCCTTCTGTTCTTGCTACTCGCCAACACCTTGAAAGAATAGTGGTAATAGGCTCTCGATTTCCCCTTTGAATGGTAATTTTCCAAGACAATATTGAATTGGAGCGAAATTCTTTTAGCCACCATGTCACCAGTCCTGCCTTCCTGCCCGAAATCTGTCCGAGATATTGCAATACACTTTGCTGGTCGATTTCTCCTCGCAAGGTCATGTGGCATTTGCGCCTAGGATTTGGAAGACTCCTGAACTTTACAAGCATGTTGCGGACTCAAGACCCTACAAGGGGGTGCCTCTACTATCCGTTTTGAGAACTTTTCTCATCGAAACACTTTTCCAACTGAAAGTCACTGAACCCTTTTTACAAATTACCCTTCCATGCGGGTCGTTATTTCTTGGCTATGTTCCCCACTCTGCGTCTGCGAAATATGGTCAACCTGTTTTTAAACTGGTTCTTCTGACGTTTGACGATTACAACTCCAACGGAAAGCCAAGCGGAGGCAATTTGCGGGAGTGATGATGAGAAAGTCTAGAACCCACGATTTTCTAAGTGCAACCCTGGTCGGAATTGGGACAGCAATCGTATCTTGAAAGACAAGGGCACCCATTTAATCATGAATGGATAGGTCCCAAGGATGAAAAATGATCACCAATATTGCTTTGATTTGCCAAATCTGATTCAGAAAAGGATGAATAAACTTGAACCGTATTTTTATCGTCGGCAACATCACAGGAAACATCCATTTCAACGCTGTGAACAGGGATGGGCGCGATCGTCCCTTCCTGCGACTGTTATTGATGTCCAGTAGACCCAGGATCGTTAAAGGATTACGGGTCATCATGTGGGACGATATGGCCACCATGTATTTCCCTTACTTGACGAAGGGCTCCGAGTTGGGTGTGATAGGCCATATTGTGACACGCGATTACGAGGACAAGATCATCACTGAAGTGGAAGCGAAGCATCTGATTCTTTTGAGAAACATAAATTGGAATGGCGCCGGAGAAACAAATGGACGCGCAGCCCTGCTCAAGCCCCGAGCGAACAATGTCTTTGTGGTTGGAACCGTGGGAGATGACATACACTTTGAGTGGCGAACGAAAGAAGGTGAAGGGAATCACCAATATGCATATATGCGCCTGCTGCTGACGAATACTGGTGGTGAAGAAACTGTAAAGGACCTCAGAGTGGTGACAATTGGTAATCTTGCCCAACTGGCATATCCTTATCTGCGACCTGGATCGGAGATTGCAGTGGATGGGCATATCCAGACGCGTGACAGATCAACCAGTCAAAAAGTTGTTGAGGTCATCACCGAACACATGGTGTTCCTGGACAATATTGATTGGGATGCGGGAGCAGCCGCGCAGAAAAGAATGCAAGATGACTGACGGCGAGACAGGTTACGGATACCAATGCGATTAGACGAGATCGTGATTAGTAAGAAAATACTTGTCCGGATATCTTTATATTTTCTTCTGCCTGTTCTCTTGATATTGATCGGGTGGAAGGAAACCCCTCTAAGCAATGACGGGAAGCAGCTATTACTCAGCCCGCGCCTGGCCCGGATCGCAGCCTATCAAAATAACGTGCAGCGGTGGGCAAGTGAAATAATAACTGCGCAGGCAGAAATGCAAAGCATCCTGGACAACCAGTCAACCGATCTCTTTCAGCAAGATAGCCAGATCCAGGATACCATGCAGCGGACTCAAAATCTGACAGTATCCATCGATGGCACGACCACTCCAGACACCCTCGTTGGTCTTCGATCCTTGATGCTCGATGCGGCGTACGCCAACGAACAGGCAGCCGCGGCCATTGCAGCTTGGGCTAGTGCACCTTCGGACGCATCCCTCCAAATTGCCGAAGATGCTATTCTAACCGCCAGGACAACCCTGGCGAAGGTATACAACAACCCCTGGGTTACCGTTCCCATGCCATGACAGACCCAAAGACATTGAATAAAACGATCTCCGAGGGGCAGTCGGCCATGTACGCCCGCCAACTCGAAGAAACGATCAAGGCAGTGAAAAGCGAACTGGTTGTTGCCAGGCAGGGACTCGCGGACGTTGCGCGCGTCCTATGTCCTGACCAGGTGGATGTCCTGACCGGAAAACACCCTGGTTTCTCTGCATCGACATTGCCACTTGAAGAACTGATCACTACCATGAAGGGGGTGGCTCAAACTCTCCGCCTGATTGCAGCAAATAGCACCAAAAGCCCAGGCAGCAAAGAAGATAAACTTCTTGCCAGAGTAATGGAATTGGAGGGCCTCCTGCGAGCAGAAAAAAGGCGCGCTGACTTATTTGAAAGATCAAAAGCCAATGCAGAGCAATCTTTGGACGCCGAACGAGCCAGAGTCGCGAAAGCAGCAAGAGGCCGCGGCCAGCCAGGTGGGGGGAACAGGCATCAAGAAAACACATCGGCTCCAAGACAAAGAACCGAGCCAAGGGAGGATAGTCCCAAAACCCCGGTTGCCCACGCAGAGTCCCAAATGCTGAGCGGGATGAAAGATTGGGAAGCCTGGGAATCAAATTTTGAACTTGAAGAACCAGAAGAGACAAAAGCACAAATTAAGCGGATCGTGGAATATTTGGGAAAGTTTGGTAAAACCATAACCTTGGAAATAGCAGAAGGCATAGGGCTTGATCCGTTAATTACCAGAGAGCTCGCAAAGTACGCGACGGACAGATGCAATCTGCTCATAGAGCAGGACGCACCGCTGAGTTTAGAGGAGGGTGGTCAGTCTGAAAAAATCTATACCCATTCCCCCAAAGGGTTATGGTACTTTAACCGCGGGAGTGTTCAGACCCCAGAAACTCCGAAAGAAGAGTCGCTGATAAAATCAGCCAAGGCAGGGAATCAAGGGCGGCTGAAAATCAGAGTAGGGTCCCGCTTTGAGGCGCTCGGCTGGGAAGTGGATTACGACCCGGAGTGTATCTATTTCGACGACAAGACATATTCCGCACCAGACCTGATCATCAAGAAAGACACATCGACTTTTTTTGTTGAGGTCGAGACCGGTGAACATATCCGCACCGAGACAGCCGATTACTGGGACTCCAAGTTCACAAACGCTTATAGAGCATCCCAGGGAGTTCTCTGTATCGTTACCGAAGCAAGAAACCAAATGACAACTTTGCTCGGAAAAATAAATTTCTGGTTGGTCAAAAAGAAGATGGTTCCGATTTTTATCTATGCAACCACATTGTTCCACCTAACAGAAGCGCAACCAGGCGAATCCCCCTGGGAAAAAGCAGAGCAGAAGGCGAGCCAGGGGTGAAAGAACTGCTCCTTGTGGGACATAACTTTGAAATAATCCAGGTTGGTATTAGGTTTAAAACGATATCCCCCACAGTATTATCGGTTCTTAAAGCCTTCTTGGAAACTCGTTTTCAGTCCCCCTATTTCTTCACTCTCGGCAAGAATTCAACAAAACCAGATTAAAAGCCCTTGTAGGTAAGAAATTCGGCGGCTAATTATCCGCTCGATTTTTTCTGATCAACTATCTGATCCAATGATACATTCAATGCCGCTGCAATCGAGGCAAGGCTTTCAGTACTACCTCTCCGTTTGCCCGTTTCAATCTGCGAGAGGAACGGCTTGCTAATCCCCGCCGCATTTGCCAATTGCAGTTGGGTCAAGCTGCGAGCCTCACGCCAGACCTTAATAGGATTGGCACCATCTAGAATGGCAAATACAACATCGGCAGGGATCAAATCCTCTTTCCCGCTATCTACTGCGGCTTTGGCATTATCGAAATCGCGAACATCTTGCAGCATCTCAGACTGCTCGACAAGATCGAGGTATGTTTTGTAGGGAAGAACAGCCCATTCAGGCTTCCCATCACG
>CAIKOL010000046.1 GCA_903829085.1 uncultured Anaerolineales bacterium
CATCGTCCCCGAAGCGACGAATAAACCAGCTTCCTTACCCAGCATTTCAGCTGCCAAATCCTGAAGGCGGTTGACGGTGGGATCCTCACCATAAACGTCATCTCCAACCTCAGCGTTCGCCATGGCGGTACGCATGGCAGCCGTAGGCGCGGTAACCGTGTCAGAACGAAGGTCAACAAATTCCATAAAAAGCTCTCCTATTTCTGGCGTAATTGCTCAAGGATAGATTGTAAATCCTTGGGAATGGGCGCTTCAAATATCCTGGCCTGCTTTTCGCCAGGAATGATGATCTTCAGTTTGCGAGCATGCAAGAAATGCCTGTCCAAATCGACCGTCGGCTTGTGCTTTCCATAGACCATATCCGCCGCCACCGGGCAGCCCAAGAACGCCAAGTGGACGCGGATCTGGTGCGTTCGCCCGGTGAGTGGATGGACTTCGAGCAAGGTGTGGGCGGGAAAACTTTCCAGCGTGCGATATTCGCTGACGGCCTCGCGGCCTTTTTCCAGCGGAACAACTGCCATCAATTTGCGATGGGTGGTGTTCCGCCCGATTGGAGCCTCCACGCGCCCGGCAGGGGTGGGCGGCCTGCCATCCACCAAGGCGAGGTAGATTTTCTCGACCTTTCGGGATTTGAACTGCTCCTGGAGCCAGCGATGAGCCTGCTCATTTTTAGCAATCACAATCAGGCCGGAAGTATCCTTGTCAAGCCGGTGGACAATCCCGGGGCGTTCTTCACCGCCGATGCCTTCCAGATCCGGAATATGACCGAGGGCGGCATGAACCAGCGTACCACTTTCGTGCCCTGGAGAAGGATGAACCACCATCCCAGCCGGTTTATTTACCACCACCAGATCCTCGTTCTCAAAAATGATATCGAGAGGAATGTTTTCAGCCAGCAACCCGCTCGGGACCGGCGGAGGAATCATTATCTCAATTTTCTGGCCAGGCTCCAGATCCACCCCCGCCTTCATGACAACCTCAGAATTTACCTTAACAAAACCATTCTTAATCAATCCCTGGATCCTGGAGCGGGAAAACTCCGGCAGGCAGGTTGTCAGGAAAACGTCCAGACGCTCGCGGGCTTGTTTCTCAAAACGAAATACTTCGATCCGATCAGCCACCCTGCGCCTCGTCTTTGCCAGGAACAGGCAGCTCCTCTTGAGGTAAAGCCACCTTCCCTGCCCGCTTCTTCTCGGACCGTTCTTTTAGCCATACGCCAAGCAGCAGTACAACCACACCAACAGAAATACTTGCATCGGCAACATTGAAAATTGCAAAGTTTCCCACCGAAATGAAGTCGGTGACTTGTTTAAAATACAAACGGTCAACCAGATTGCCACCAGCCCCGGCGAATTGCAAAGCCATGGCTGCACGCAGCCACCAATCGTTCCGTTCCGTGCGCGGGTAATAATAGAGTTCCAACAGGATCACGATAATAGCCAGGGTGGTGAAAACCAGGTTACCGTTCTGGAATATGCCAAATGCCGCGCCGGAGTTATACCAGTGGCGAATTCGAGCATAAGGCATTAACCACGAAAGCCATCCAGGGAGCCATTCAGTGCCCAGGGGAATATTTGCGCGCACCAGGGCTTTGGTCCACTGGTCGAAGCCGATGATGATCCCGGCAATCAAAAACAGGATGAGGTAATCCATGGCGTGGTCTTTCAAATAATTGAAAATAGCACCCACGTTGAAACGCTTCACCGGAACGGTCGGTTGGGGAGATTCCATTAAGTATTCGCCTCCGTGAAATAGACGCGCGGGACGCGCGTGTTGATGTTGGTCAAGATCTCGTATGGTATTGTACCAGCCCAATCAGCCAAATCCTGGGCAGTGACCGCTTCAGAGTTTGATTCACCGATGAGGGTCACCTCATCACCATTAAACGCCGAATCTGCTTCGATATTGACCATCATCTGGTCCATACAGACACGCCCCACCTGTGGATATTTCCTGCCGCGAATGATCACCCAGGTCCTGTTTGACAGGCTGCGGAAATACCCGTCGCCGTACCCGACCGGGAGCGTGATGATGCGCACCGGGTGATCCGCCTGCCAGGTGGAACCGTAGCTGACCGGGTGGCCTGGCTGGACAACCTTGAAATATACGACGCGCGATTTCCAAGAGAGAGCCGGGTGGACCAGAACACTCCGGGGTGCATCTGCAAATGGATAAACACCATAGAGCAAGATCCCGGGTCGCACCATGTCAAAATGGCTTTCAGGCAATTGAAGAATCGCAGCCGAGTTTGCCATGTGCCGGATGGGCATAGGCAGACTGCGGGTTTCGTAAAATTGCAACACCTTGTCAAACCGTTCCAATTGCAGCCGAGCATGGGTCAAATCACGCGCATCCGCGTTCGCAAAATGAGAGAAGATGCCTTCCACGATGACATTAGAACACCGTAGCGCAGTCTCCTGGATGGTATGAGCGCTGTAATAATGAACACCGATCCGCTCCATCCCAGTGTCAATCTTCAAGTGAACCTTGGCCTTCAGGCCCATTTGCCCGGCAACAGCGTCAATTTGCTCCAATCGTTCCACCGAAGAAGCTGTCAGGGTCAAGTCATGCTGAAGGTATTGCGGAATCTGGTCTCCCCAGATACCCCCAAGTACGAGAATGGGGGCAGTTACACCCATTTCACGCAGGAAAATCCCTTCCTCCAGAACCGCCACACCAACATAATCTGCCTGAGGAGACAGGTGCCTGGCCACCTCGGCCAAGCCGTGTCCATAAGCATTGGCTTTTACCACGATCATCACTTTTGCCGGGGTAACGTGGGTGCGGATGGCCTGTAAATTCTGGCTCAGCCGGGTCAAATTAACCTCGGCCCAAGTGGGGCGAATGCCTCCGTTGGCGGCAATAACAGGCTGGTAAATTTGCATGGGAGCGATTGTACTGCTTCTTGCAGAATTTTGTTAATTTTGGAAGAGAAGAAATATCGGCAAATTTGATAGCCAATTGTTTGGAAACCGATATGTAAAAAGACGGAATTTTCGGCGACGCTAAACTACAATTAGCCTTAGAGTGGCTGGTATCCAGCAGATGAGCCAAAATTAACCTCACCTGTGCATTTGTATTGGATTATAATTATCAAAATTACCGAAAGTGAGACTAAAATGAAAATAGTAACCGACTGCGCAGCCGATCTACCCAACGAAGAACTGGAGTCATTGGGTATCATCCAGGCACCTCTCTATATACAATTTCCAGAAGGGGAAGTAAATTCCGCCGACATCAGCGCAGATGAATTCTATAACCGGTTGGAAGCCATGCGTCCGGCTATTCCCTCCACCGCCCAACCCTCGAGTGGGATTTTTTCTGATATCTATCAAAAGATCTCAGATGCCAGCAAGAACATCCTATCCATCCATGTTTCCTCCGGTTTGAGCGGAACGATCAATTCCGCACGCATCGGCGCAGAACACATCAAGGACAGCGTGGTCAACGTATTCGATTCCATGACGCTTTCCGGTGGCGAACGCTTCCAGGTTCTGGCAGCCGCTAAAGCCGCAAAAGCAGGCTGGAACTTGAAAGCCATCCTGGAACGCCTTGAAAAGATCCGGGATAACACCGAGGTCATTTACACACTCGAAACCCTCGAATATTTGGCGCGCGGCGGACGCATTGGACGAGTCCAAGCCTTGATGGGTTCGGTGCTCAAAATCAAACCCATTATCCGTGTAGATCATAAGGATGGCAAGTACACTACCGTGGCGAAGGGCCGCACCGTGACCCAGAACCTGGGTACCATTGTGGACCATATTGCCGACATGTACGGTTCGATCCCGCTTTGGGCAACTGTCCTGCACGGGAGGTTCGCTGAAAGCGCGGATGTGCTGGCGAAATCCATGAGCGAGCGCCTGAACATAAAGAAACTGGAGATCCTGCGAATTTCGCCGGTGCTGGGTGTGCATACCGGTCCTGGCATTGTGGGGACGGCAGTAGTACCTGCCGAACTAATCGAAGACTTGGATTAAGGTAAACTCCCGCAAGCGTGAAACTTGCGGGAGTTTTTCTATTTTCTGATGGGATAACGCATGATCGGCCGGGTAACAGACCTGCGCCCGGCTTCTGTAAACCCGGCTTGCATGAAGGCTGAAGCCAGTCCAGTGTATATGAACGCTGGCGGCATCCTACCTGCCAGGCGCGGTTCCACGGGATAGCCTTCCACCACTTCGCCTCCCTGCCTGGCTACATGATCAATCACAGCTTTCAGCAAAGCCACTGTAAGCCCCTGGGAACGATATCCTTTGGCAACATAGAAACAGGTTACTGACCAGACGGGGAAATCATCGAGCGGCTTCAGGATACTGGAATTATTCAAAACCGGGTAGTTTTGCCTGGGTTCAACAGCCACCCACCCGACCGGCAACCCATCCACAAAGGCAAGCAGGCCAGGGGTTTGGCTGGAAGCAACAATTTCCTTTTGGGCCAGACGGTTTTGTTCACCTTGCCCGGCAGTAAAGGCTTTACGCGACAGTTTCCAATACATACACCAGCAGCCGGCGCAGGCGCCGCGCGGACCAAAGAGTCGTTCGAAATCGTCCCAGTGATCAGGTGTCAGCGGACAGATATTCGTGGACGTCATCGATTCAATAACACACTGATCAGCGAGATGAGCGCGCCGCCCAATCCGCAAAGCAACATGAGTGCCCCGGGAATACCCAGTACCAGCATCCAGGTGCGAGCAAGTTTCGATTGGGTGGAGATTTTCCCTTCCAGCACTGGCCCGAGCAGTGGACTGACTACAAACGGCTGACCCTGAACCCGGACGATTCCCAACCCGTTCTGACCCCGGGAGGCCGCCCCGACAACACTTACCGTCTGACCGGAACGGAATTCCCACAGTTGGAAACGCAAGCGACCCCGCAGGATATTGGGTGAGATACCAAGCAAAATGCAAGCTGCCTGAACCTGATCATCATTGGGGACAACCCCTTCACCAAGCAATTGCTTATCCAGCCCATCGGGATTAACCCACACGGTCCCAGAACCGTCATCCAGTTGGAATGGGATGTTGCGGGCTTTATCGGTCAGGCCTTTCCAACCAGAGCTGTCAGAATCGCTTTCATAGACTTCCACCTTCAAGCGAAGGTAAACCAGGGCGTTTTCCGCAGATCCGTCAATTGCATTTGCCGAAGGGGCAATCCGCCCCTGCAAACGCGCCAGTCCCGCTCCCGGCTTTAGGGCGGCAACTGTTGTCTTTCTCGCGGCGCCCACCGCAGAACCAACCTGCCCACGCTTGCGGGAGGTAAAAAACAAGATAGCTGCAAAGCCAAGCGGCAGGATACCACAAAAACAGGCTATCCCCAAAAAAGCAATAATGCGCACGGTTTCAGTCATTGTCTCCTCCTTCGAAGCAGCGGACTATTTATACTACTTTAGCATATCCTGAACTGGTTTTCAAGAAGATTTTTGTATCTTCTCAAAAAGAAGGGGAAGATGTGGGGCGTGCAGGCAGCTTCGCCACCCGTACACCCCACATTATTGAGATGATACAGATTTTTCTGCCAAAAAAACAACTGTGACTCTTATGATGCTTTTGGGGGAGCATTTTCTGGGTGACGAAGAAAAGAAGCCAATCTTTTCATGCCGATGAAAACGAGTATTAATGACCCCACCAGAACAGTCAACCCTGACACCCAGTCCAGTATTTGTTGGTAGAGAGGAATCTTCCAATCGGGTTGTTTGTGACTGGCAAAGGCTTCCAATTCGTCTTTCTGGCTGACTGGGATGCGTTCAAAGGGCCTGGTTCCATTGAGCTCTGGAAATACATAACCGGTCGGGTTGGTCATGTTGTAATAGCCATCCGACGTTTCCCAAATGGAACCCACTTTAATTTCCGGGTGGAAATTCTCCAGGTTATACCCAAAGATGGGATCATAGGGATCCAGGTTGCTCAAATGGTAGTACAACGCTTGAGTATTATCGGTATTATCCGCAATACCGGTGATGGTGAACGTGTCTCCGGCATGAATGGAAGAGTAGATTTTTTCCGATTCGGTCATATCATAGGTTCGAGCCTGAAGGTCATACTGAATCATGAAGTAGTTGGACAAGGGAACCAGGGTGAGCACATTTACGATGAAGAAGACAACAATCGCTTTTCGGTTCGACCAACCGGAGACCCACCGGTTGTAGATGATGGCGGCAAGCATGCCCAATGGGAAAATCATGGCGGATGTAAAACGCGGGTTCACGTGCAAAGAACCCAGAATTGGAAGGTCACGGAGATAAGGATAGATCACTCCCTTTGCCAGGATAAATTCAACCGTGAGCCAGGTAAAAAAGGCCAGGAGAATCCAGGCAATCCATCTTTTTTGACTTGTGAACAACCCGGTGTGTTGCCTGGGTTTTCGTAGAAATGAATAAATCCCAACGACCAGGATCCCGATGACGATCGGGGACAGGGACATATCGAATTCCCAAAAGCCATAATGCGCCCCGGTAACTGAGATCAGGTAATTGGGTAATAATGCAGGCGTGGATCCGATCAAATTGAGCAATGGAGCGAGGGTCATTGTTCCGGCTAGCTGCAAGCCAATCCCGAAGAGCCCCTGCAGGATGCCCGTGGTGGGATAGGAATCTGCAATCTGGCGAGGGAAGAAGCGCATAAAAGCAAATACGGCTGCCAGCTTGGAGGCCGACATCACCAGGGACAGCCCACCTGCCAATAAGGCGCCGAATACCAGGCGTTTCCACACAATGGAACCTGGCCTGTAAATATAGATCAGGGGGAGTGAAATAAGCAGGGTAAGCCCAAAAACCACCGGAATAAAATAGCCCGCCTGGTGGAGCATCATGGCAAATACCAGAGCCATCAGGATCCCGGCGAAACTCCAGTGCAGGGAAGTGTCCAATAACGCCAGCAATAAGATGGCGATCAGCGGAAAGATGATATAGCCGAGATGCCCCACTGCCACCCGCTGCAGCATGAATCCGTTCGCAGAAAAGAAAACCGCCCCCAAAATACTAGCCGTCCAATGGAGTTTCAACACCCGTTTGAGAAGAAGATAACTCGCAAGTCCGCCTGCAATAATGTATATAGCGGTGGAGATCATCACAGCCTGCAAGGGTTGGACCAGCAATGTGAAAAATGATAATAAGGAGAATTGAATGTTATTTGGGTCTGGAAATACCGGCAATCCACCTCCAAAGCTGGGTGTGTACCACTGGATCATCAGTCCATTTAACCGGAAATGAAGATCGGTATCCAGCAATATAGGAATAGCCAGGCCATAATCATGACCAACCATCGGATAGGCACGAATTAGGAAAGCGATCACTACTAAGCTGATCAGGACCAGGTTGGAGAGGAGGATAATAACCGGCCACCAAGTTTTCTTCATTTGGATATCCTTAAGAAGGCAAACAAAATCGACACCATCCTTTTCCCCCGCTTTTGATCATGTACCCATGCATGCGAGAAAGGAACAGCCGGATCCACGATTCAAAAGTTGATCCGTTCCCGCTCGATGACCAGAGGGCGGTGGATCGCGAGGGTATAAATGGAACCGATATATTCTCCAACGATCCCAAGAAAAAACAATTGCACGGATCCCATGAAGAATAACCCTATTATCACAGGAGCAAGGCCAAGGGAAAAGTTTTGCCAATCCACCAATTTGTAAACCAAATAAACCATCCCTATCATGAAGCTAAGCACAGCTAAAAGAAAACCCAGCATGGCAGCCAGACGAAGGGGCAATTTGGTATAACTGATCACCCCCAGCATAGCCATATCGTAAAGTGTGTAGAAATTGTTCTTGCTGATCCCACGCTTCCTTCTTGGCTGGGTAAATTCAATGCGGGCATATTCAAAACCAATATCTGCTATCAAGCCACGAAAATAGGGGTATGGGTCGTTAAAACTACGAAGTATTTCTACCACCTGCCTATCGTACAGACCAAAGCCGGTGAAATTATCGATCAGTTTTGTATCAGATAATTTTCTCAACGTGCGGTAATATACCGATCTCAGAAAATAAAATAATCCAGACTCCTCACTGTGGGTTTTGACCCCGACCACTACTTTATAGCCATCTTCCCACTTTTTGATAAACTCCGGGATCTTTTCGGGAGGGTCCTGCAAGTCGGAGGCCATCACAATTACGGCCTCGCCAGAAGCCTGTAATAAGCCA
>CAIKOL010000047.1 GCA_903829085.1 uncultured Anaerolineales bacterium
AGGTGTCGAAGGCATTGGCCTTCGGAGTAGGCGGCTTCGCGCAGCACCCGAAAGGCTACCCCCACCCGTCCTCCCCCAAATGTTCCTCATTTGGGGGAGGTGGCCGAAGGCCGGAGGGGGTTGGTGTTGGGACGAGGACCTGTTCCTTATTCTTCCGGGTGTTCCAGGGCAGCTTGCATGAGCTGCTGCAGGCGCGGCACCATGCTGGAAGGGTCGGGGTGCAGCCCTTCGACCAGCAGGGCGCTGTCGTAGATCTGCTCGATGACCAGGGCCTGCAGGGCCGAATCGGGTTTCAGCTTGAGCAGGGCGCCCAGCAGGGCGTGGGCCGGGTTCAACTCCAGGATCTTGTGGGGAGCCTCGTATTCCTTGCCCAGGTACTTGTAGACGCGCTGCATCTCCGGGTTCATGGCTCCCTGCGGGTCCACCAGGCGCGCCACCGATTGCGAAAGCCGCTCGCTGGCGCGCACCTCGCCCACCCGTTCGCCCAGCACCTGTTTGAAGCGCTCCAGCAGGGTTTGGAACTCGCCGGCAGGGATCTCTTCGGCTTTCGGTTCCTCCTTGGGCTTTTCGGGCAGCTCCGCCTGGGCCACGTTCTTCAGCTCCAGCTCCTTGTATTTGTGCAGCCCCATCAGCATGAACGAATCCACCGGCTCGGTCAACAACAGCACCTCGGTACCCTGTGCCTGGAAGTAGTCCAGGTGCGGGCTGAGCAGGATGGATTTGGGGTTCTCGCCCACCAGGTAGTAAATGACTTTCTGGTCCGGCTGCATGCGCCCGGCGTACTCCTCCAGCGAGCACCAGCTTTCAGGGTGCAGATTGGTCTTGAAGCGCAGCAGGGGCGCGAGCGCCTCGGTCTCGGCCGGTTCCATGGCCACCCCCTGCTTGAGGAAGGGGCCGTACTCGTGCCAGAACTGCTGGTATTTTTCCGGTTCCTTGCCGGCCAGGGCTTCCAGGTCCTTGAGCACCTGGTTGGTGAGCACTTTCTTCAGACGGGTCATCAGGCCGGTGGACTGGATGGTCTCGCGCGAGACGTTGAGCGGCAGGTCCTCCGAATCCACCACGCCCTGCACGAAGCGCAGGTATTCGGGCAGCAGGGCCTTGTTGTACTCGTCGATCAGGATGTTGCGGGAATACAGCTTCAGCCCGTCCTCCTTGCGCAGCGAAAACAGGCCGCGTTCCGCCTTGCCCGGGATGAATAACAAGGCGAACAACTGCACCGGCACATCGGTGATGATGTGGATGTGCAGCAGCGGTTCTTCGAAGTCCAGGGTGGCCTGGCGGTAGAACTCCTGGTACTGCTCGCTGGTCAGCTCCTGTTTGGGCGTCCGCCACAGCGAGGCCTGCTTGTTGACCGGCTCCTTGGCATCCCCCAGGAAGATCGGGAAGCCGATGTAATCGGAGTGTTTGTGGATGATCTCCTGCAGGCGGTATTCCTCGGCGAACTCGGCGGCATCCGGCTTGAGCAGGATCTCCACTTTCGTGCCGCGGGTGTTCATCTCCGCCGGGCTGACCTCGAATCTATCCTCGCCGGTGGCCACCCAACTGACCGCCCGGGCGCGCGGCTTGAAGGAGCGCGAGGTCACCTGCACCCGTTCCGCCACCATGAAGACCGAGTAGAAGCCCACCCCGAACTGGCCGATGACCTGGGAGAAGTCCGTTTTCGAGTCCCGGGTGGCCTCCATGAACTTGCGCGCCCCCGATTGGGCGATGGTGCCCAGGTTCTCGATGATCTCCTCGCGGGTCATGCCGATGCCGGTATCCTGGAGGATGAGCAGGCGCTTATCCTTATCCACGGTGATATGGATGGCCAGCTCGGCGGCGGGGTCCAGCACCTGGTGTTCGGTGAGCATCTCGAAGCGGATGCGGTTGAGGGCATCCGAGGCGTTCGAGAGCAGCTCCCGCAGGAACACTTCCCGGTCCTTGTACAGGGAATGGATCAGGATGTTCAATAATTGCCTGGTCTCGGCCTTGAAGGATAATGATTCGGCTGCGTTCTGGACGGGTTCTGGTTTTGAGTCGGACATGCTGGCCTCCTGGATGGAATGATGCGTTTAGAACCTATCCGGAAATTATTGAAGAACCGCATTTTGTGTGTGTGCAGCGAAGCTGCACACACACAAAATGCGAACTCCTCCTGAATTTTCGGATAGATATTTAGTCTGCCTTCTATTTTAATCCACTGGCAGGATTGCAGGGCAATCAAAACGTAAGAGAATTATAAACAAGTTTAGTGTCCCGATCTTCCGAACCACTCATGGCTTTCTCAAAGTTGAGGTTTCCTATGTGTTCACAGGCTACTGCGTTTTCGAAAGTAGACTTTGAGAACACCCTGCCGAACCACTTGACCCCGCTTCACAAAATCCCTATACTCTAAGTAGGTAGCTCGACAATGTTACACTTCAGATTGCGAGAAAAAAGCCTCACCACAAAGGCCATAACACTTGCACCGCACGCAAGTGCAGGTGAGGGACACCAAGGAAAGAAGAAATGATGTTTCCGTCGTGCGCCTTCGTGCCCTTTGTGTTAAGAAGAGTTAATCTAAAATTGGCGAGGTAGGATCAGTCGGCAAAGGAGGCTGGAATGAAATCGAAATGGAATCTCATGGCTGCGGCAGGATCAATCCTGCTCCTGGTTCTCAGTGGTTGTGGTCCCTCGGGGGGCACGCCAACCTGCGCGACCGCCAGCCTGCAGGCTCCCCTCCTGGCCAGCCCGGCGCTATGGGGGGTGGTGGACTCGCTTTCGCCCTCGTTGAGTTGGACCTACCCTGACTCCACCTGCAACCCGCAGGGCTATGCCATCCACCTGGAAAGCGGGCCCTTTTTCACCGACAGCCTGGGGGGTGGAACCGGCAACCCGTCCACCTCCTGGAGCCCGGGCAGCCCGCTTCAGCCCGCCGGTGAATATAACTGGACCGTCCAGGCCATCAATGGGAGCAGCCTGGGGCCTGTTTCAACCAACCGCTTTTTCTTTACCGGCCCGCTGTGCGACCCGGCGGTCACGCAGATCCAGTACGCCACCCTGCTGCAGCCAGCCGATGGAGCAGTGATAAACACCCTGCAGCCGGCACTGATCTGGCAGTATCCCTTTGGCTGCCTGTCGAAGAGCTACCGCGTCGATCTTTCCACGGACCCGACCTTTGCCGACACCAGCCTGAGCGGTGCAACCGGGAATCCATCCACCCGCTGGTACCCGGGAGATCCGCTGGCTGACTGCACCACCTATTTCTGGAAGGTCAGGCCTTTCAACGACTCATCCCTCGGACCTGTCTCCGAAATATGGACCTTCCGTACCAATGCCAGCGGTACTTGCGCCGCAGAAGCGCCCGCCATTGTGCGGGGTGTATTATGGTTTGACCAATGCCCGCTGGCAGCCGACACCCTGCCGATACCGAACCCCCTGCCCGCCGGCTGCATCGTGGACGGCTGGGGGATCGATGCAGATGCGATCCACCAGGCAGGCGAGCCCCCGATCCTGGGGGTGCCTGTAAAGGTCTATTCCCCGAATTACTTTGGAACGGTGGTTGCTTCGACGGTCACCAATATGAACGGCATGTACCAGATCTCCCTGCCCCCGGGAAAATACGCCCTCACCATCGATGCCGACCTGTATCCGCAGTTCCTGGGAGATACCCACTGGACCTCGCCGAAAGGGTTGGCACTGGCTGACCGGCAGATCTACCTGGCTGCAGGCCAGATCCTGACCGGGCAGGATTTTGGCAGGTATCAATTTATCGGAAGCACACCGACTCCGGTTGGGCCTTCCCCCACCCCGGTGCTTCCCACTTTCACGCCCACGCATGTTCCGCTTTCCTTCACCCCGAATATCAATGCCTACTGCCGCTTTGGCCCCGACATCTCCTTCTCTTCCATTGATATCGCCATGACAGGCCAGGCGTACCTGATGGATGGGCGCAACCTGGAGGGTACCTGGTACCGGATCATGATCTCAGCCTCGGCAGGCTGCTGGGTGCCAGCCGGGACGGGTATGCCGTCCGGGGACACCTCGGGCTTGCGGGTACTGTTGGATGTGCCAACTCCCACCCCCACGCTGGTCTTCTCCTGCGCCTCCTATAGCGACGAGAAGAGCTGCGAATTAAATCCGGCCTGCCAGTGGGTACCGGCCTCTCCCGCCCGCGGTGGTTATTGCAGGTAAAACTCCTGGCCAGGATAGTGTGAAAAAGAGTTGATCGAGGCCTCCCGTTTCAGCGATCGATCCTGAAGGAGGAGGCCTTTACCCGCGCTTGTGGAGGCGCGCCTGCATGCGCAAGCGCCAGATCGGGCCCAGCGCTTTACGCAGATAGTACTTGGCCTGGAGGATGGAAAACCAGGAGCCGCCATCCCGGTAATGCACTTTGAGCATCTCGGGCCAGCAGCGGTCATCGGCCACAACTGTCTTGCCGGTGGAATGCAGGCGGAAATTGGCCCACACCTGCGGGAC
>CAIKOL010000048.1 GCA_903829085.1 uncultured Anaerolineales bacterium
CAAACCCTGGCTCCTTGAGAATCTCCGTGAAGCAGGGAAAGAGATGGGGTGTTGGGCAAGCTGCCCCCGCCCATACCCTCTGTTTCCTGCCTCACTACGCTAATACCCAAAGAACCCAAACCCTACTACAGGCTCGTGCAAGATCCACAAGAAATGAGTAAACTAAAACAAGGAGGATCCTATGACTAAGAACATCCTTATTCTGAAAGGCAGCCCGCGCGAAAAAGGCAACAGCGCCGTACTCGCTGACCAGGCTGCGAAAGGCGCACGGGAGGCTGGGGCCCAGGTGGAGAGCATCTACCTGCATGGGTTGGACATCCGTCCATGTGATGGTTGTGACCTGTGCAACACTGGAGAATGTGTCATCGAAGATGATATGCAACCGCTTTACCCCAAGCTGGCTGCCGCGCATGCCATCGTTCTGGCCTCTCCGATCTATTGGTTTACGTACACTGCCCAACTCAAACTCTGTATCGATCGCTGGTATGGTTTCCAATCCCATCACTGGCAGGAGCTGTCTCATAAACCTTATGGGATCATTCTAACCTATGGTGACACAGACCTTTACACATCAGGAGCCATTAATGCCATCCACACCTTTGAGACCATGTGCCGTTTCCTGAAAAGCGAGATTGTCGGCATTGTTCATGGGTCTCTGATGGATGTAGGCGATGTTGAAAAACATCCCGAATTGCTTCAGCAGGCCTATGATCTTGGGAAAACCCTGGCTTCCAATAGTTATGTCAGGAACCAGCAATTACCACCTCCGTGAATCCCATAGACGGTCACGCCACTATCACTTACGAACCACCAGCTTCGATCACTACCCTAACACCGGTTCATGACTTGCCTAGGTAGCAGGTTGAATTCAGAGAGTATTTGGAGAAACACTTTGGATCGGAAGCCAACCATGAATAGACGTGATTTCCTCCGCCTGGCTTTGGCTGCGGGTGGGACCATCCTTCTTGCCCCTTTCCTTAAGGCCTGCAGCAACCTGGCACCGACAGGGTCTCCCCCAATAACACCTTCGCTTGAACCAACTGAGGATTTGCTTGCCGGGTTGGACGGGTTGAGTATTGATGCGTTTTTCGAACAAGCCTACCGGCGCTGGTTGGTGCGCGACCCCGAAACGCTGACCACGCTTGGTCTGGCTGATTTCTATGGCGTAGGTGACGGGAATCTGACCGATATATCAGACACCTTCATACGCCGGACCCAAATCCTGGAATCCGGGACACTTGAACAACTGCGAACTTACGATCACTCGGCCCTTTCCCGTGCCCAAGCAATGACCGCGGATGTATACGCCTGGTTTCTGGATGACCTGATACGAGGCCATTCTTTCATGTATGACGATTACCCTCTCAATCCCATCATCACCAGCGTTCATTACAATCTTTACATGCTGTTCACCGCATACCAACCGCTCAATAACAGCCAGGATGCAGCCGATTACATCTCCCGTCTTTCTCAAGTCGACGTGAAGCTTGCACAGCTGATCGACGGCCTCCAGCGACGGAAGACACTTGGCGTAATCCTGCCTGAATTCATGATCCCAATTGTGTTTAGTGATATCAATGATATTGTCCGCACTACACCAGTTTCTCATCCATTCTACACATCCTTCAACGAACGTCTTAGCGGTATCTCGTCTACAGAACGACAATCTTTACTGGATCAGGTAGAGCAACAGATCGCTACGGTGGTTATCCCGGCTTATCAGCAATTGGAAGGTTTCCTCACAAACCTACAGTCCACTGCCCCGCAGGTGGTCGGGGTTTGGCAATTCCCGGACGGCGAGGCTTATTATTCCCAGTCCCTGCGCCGACAGACGACCACTGAAATGACAGCCAGCGATGTCCATGACTTGGGACTACAGCACGTCGAACGCATCCAAGCAGAAATGCGACCGCTGTTTGCCAGCCTGGGTTATCCAGAAGGCGAAAGTATTCCAACCTTGTACAACCGCCTGATCGAAGACAGCGGAACCTACCAGGGGCTGGAAACCGTGACCGCTTATGAACAAGCCATCCAAGAAGCCGTAGAATTGCTCCCAGAGGTTTTTGAATCCATCCCTACCGCGAAGGTACAGGTGGTGGGTGGTACGGATGGCGATTATTACATGCCTGCTTCGTACGATGGTTCTCGTCCAGGGCTCTTTTATGTTCGTACCAATGGCAATACACCCAAGTTTAGCGTCAAGAGCCTGGCTTACCACGAGACTATCCCGGGGCACCACCTTCAAATTGTCATTGCCCAGGAACAGGCCGGGTTGCCCGCCCTCCGCCAGGGTATGCAGTTCAACGCCTATACGGAGGGCTGGGCTCTTTACGCGGAACGTTTGATGTGGGAGTTAGGTGCCTACACCAACGACCCACAGGGAGATCTTGGTCGCTTGCGCATGGAGGTTTTCCGCGCTGCCCGGCTGGTTGTAGATACAGGAATTCATACAAAGCGGTTGGATTTCGACCAGGCGGTGCAATATCTTGCGGATGCCACCGGATTTCCGACCAGCGAAGCTCAAAGGGAAATCACCCGTTATAGCGTCTGGCCGGGCCAGGCAACCTCCTATTACATCGGTTTCCTGAAATTCCTGGAATTGCGCCAAAAGGCAATGGATTCCTTGGGAACCAATTTCAATCTGAAATCCTTCCATCAGGAAATCCTGTCCAATGGTAGCCTACCGTTCATGATCCTTGAAAAATTAGTCGACTCTTTTATTGGAGGCGCTGCATGATAATTCCCACTTTTGAGACCCCTGGTTTAATCCTGCGCCCCTGGAAGCTGGATGATGCGCAGGGACTCTTCCGTATCCTGCAGGAACCCGACATCCTGAAATATTTTCCACCGACCTCCTTCACATTGGAGACAACACAACGTTACATCAACCACCAGCTCAACCACTGGCAGGAATACGGCTATGGACATTGGGCTGTCACTTTGAAAGATGACGGGCACCTGGTCGGCTGGAACGGCCTCGAATACCTTCCTGAAACGAACGAGACCGAAGTGGCCTACCTGCTCAGCCACCAGGTTTGGGGACACGGCTACGCAACCCAAGCAGCCCGCACTGCTGTAAGGTTTGGGCTTCAAACAGCCGGTCTGCATGCCATCATTGGGTTGGTGCATCCGGAGAATGCCGGCTCAATCCATGTATTGGAAAAATGCGGATTAACCTTCCTGGATCGCAAGGTTTATTGGGGTTTGGAGATGTTCCGATTTATTCGGCTAGCCAGCACGCTGCCCAATGATCCGGGCGGAGCATCCTGAATTCCGGTTCATCCCTGGAGCAACGCTCAATTGCCACTGGGCAACGAGGGTGGAATCTGCAGCCTTTCGGTGGATTGAGAGGGCTGGGCACGTCGCCTTTGAGGATGGTACGCTCACGTTTAAGTGTTGGATCTGGGATGGGAATGGCTGACATCAATGCCTTGGTATACGGATGTAAAGGATCGCGATAAAGCTCCTCGCGGCCGGTCAACTCCACCATCTTTCCCAAGTACATCACCGCTACACGATCCGAGATGTGCTCAACTACGCTCAGGTTGTGAGCCACAAACAAGTAGGTCAGGCCAAATTCGCGCTGGAGATCCTTAAGGATATTCAGCACTTGTGATTGGATGGATACATCCAGTGCAGAGACTGGTTCGTCACAGATGATGAATCTTGGCCGCAGTGCTAGTGCTCGCGCAATTCCTATCCGTTGACGTTGTCCACCCGAGAATTCGTGCGGATAACGCCGGGCATGATAATCTTCCAGCCCCACTTTTCTTAATGTATCGAGCATGACCTCGAAGCGTTCGCGGCGCGTCCCAATACCATGCACGTTGAGTCCTTCCATTACCGACTCGCCAATGGGCATGCGCGGGTCCAGCGATGCATACGGGTCCTGGAAGATGATCTGCATATTTCGACGCATATCTTTCATCTGTCTGCCGCGTAACTTTAGAATGTCAATAGCATCATAAGTAACTGACCCGGAAGTAGGTTCGATCAAGCGCAGCATCGAGCGGCCTATGGTTGTCTTGCCACATCCGGATTCGCCCACGAGTCCCAGGGTTTCTCCTTCCCTGATGGAAAAGCTAACGTTGTCCACGGCCTGCACCCATGCCACCACTCTCTGCAGCAGCCCCGCCCTCACAGGGAAGTACTTCACCAGGTTCTTAACCTCGATCAAGGTTTTCTTGGAACCACCATTTTCAACCATCGAATTACTCATTAATTGTCACTCCATCTCAAAAAAAAACTGTTCAATAAGCGTCTATCTTTCATCATCCGATATTTATTTACCGCCATCCTGGTACAGCCAGCACCGAACGGCATGTCCCGGCGCAACTTCGATCAGGTCGGGTTCATGTTCAGTACACATCTTTAGTTGGTGTTCGACCCTGGAGCGGCATCGTGGAGCAAAACGACAGCCTGCTGGCAGGTTGACCAGGTTTGGTACGCTGCCAGGGATGACATCCAGCTTGTCCTTGATCCTTCCCAATACCGGGATGGAACCCATCAATCCGATCGTGTAGGGTTGGAGTGGCGTTGCGAATATAGTTCTTACATCCGCCTGCTCCACGATCCTCCCGGCATACATCACCGCTACGCGTTCTGCCAATTCAGAGATGACGCCCAGATCGTGTGTGATCAAAATCACTGATGCGCCCACCTTTGTTCTCAGGCCGCGCATCAAATCCAGGATTTGTGCCTGGATGGTGACATCCAGGGCAGTGGTCGGTTCGTCAGCGATCAGCAATTCTGGCACACAGGCCAGGGCCATGGCGATCATTACGCGCTGCGCCATACCTCCTGAGAGTTCATGTGGAAAAGATTGTGTGCGGCGTTCAGGTTCCGGAATGCCTACCATCTTTAATAATTCAACTGCCCTTTGTAACCCTGCTTGCTTTCCCAGGTCCTGGTGAATATTCAGAACCTCCGCGATCTGGTCACCCACCTTAAAAACCGGGTTTAGCGCCGTCTGGGGCTGTTGAAAAATCATTGAGATGCGGTTGCCGCGAATATGGGTCATCTCCTCTTCCGATAGTTTCAGCAAGTTCATCCCATCAAAAAGGATCTCGCCTTCAACGACTTTGCCTGGTTGCCCGACAAGGCGCATGATGGACAGGGATGTGACGCTCTTGCCGCATCCTGACTCGCCTACCAATCCCAACACCTCACCGGGGAATACATCGAAATCCACTCCGTCCACGGCTTTGACTACGCCATCTTCAGTAAAGAAGTGGGTCTTGAGATTCCGTACTTCCAACAACGGTTTCATGTTCTTATTCTCAACATTTTCCATGTCTTATTGCTCCGTCATAACATCAAGGTTTAGAACATAACCTCATACTTGTTAGGTAATCAATGATCGCCTGGTTGCTAGCCACGTGGATCGATCCGCCTGCTGGAACGCCATTGATCAATCCGAATACGATCGACGAGTCTGCGTAACGTCCAATGAGTGGGATTACCAGAGATGTAATGTTTGTAAAGTACATGTTTGGAATGTGAATGCGAACAGGTTCGGCATAAACCAGTTCCAGAGTCACCACATTTGGATCGTTTTGATAATATTCATAGGTCGGAGTGGTGAGGCTTAATGAGTCGAAACGTTTATCACCAGAAATTTGTTTGTTTACCAGAGCTGCGATCTCTCCTGCCTCCGAGGATGATTCTTCCAGCTTAAGCTCGCTCCCATAACATTGAATGATGATCTCCTTGGGCAGAATATCGAATTTTGGCCAAAACCACAATGGGTCATGGGAGAATGCAGTTAACATCAAGTAAAGAGATACCGTAATGATCAGTGAAATGGTAAGTAAGAAATCCAAGAAGGAGGCTTTCTTTCCTACGCTGACCGCCGATTCATCCACTTTCATTCTCCTATCTCGAAGCGATCATTACCTGCACCAGCACTTCATCACTTCCCTGAACTGCAGCAATGAGGATACTCATGTTCCTGTCCGGTTTTGTTCGTTGCATGGTGATGGAATCGCTCATGATCTGTTCACCACCAAGTTGTTCCCAACCCATCGTAATGGTTTGTTCCTGGTAGAACTTGATCACCTTCTCGAACACAGCTTTTACTCGATAGGAGATATCGTTACCCGAGGAAGAAACCCGTAAGTTGAATGAACCTTCCATCACTGGGATATCCTCAGGGATGCGGCTGACCATCTCCTGCGCTGTGGCAGTGGCGCTGGCATCTCCCGCAGTCGAGTCTGAATTTTTTTGACAGGCAGATACGCCATAAAGCAGGAGAAGGATGAAGAAAAGGAAAAGGCTTTTTCTCATATTGGGTCTCCAGAAGAATTACATCTTCAGCCGGGGGTCGAGAGCATCTCGCAGGCCATCACCCATATAATTGAAAGAAAGTGAGGTTAGAAAGATGCATAAGCCGGGGTAGAAAGCCAGCCAGGGTTGCTCCCACATCCGTTGCTGCACATTCTGTAACATGTTCCCCCATGTGGGGACTGGAGGCTGGATCCCAAAACCCAGGAACGACAAGGCCGCTTCGAGCACGATCACCCCTCCAAGATTGAGGGTCAGGTTGACGATGACCGGCGCCAAGGCATTGGGGATCATGTGCCGTAGGATGATGCCTAGCTTGTCACGGCCCAAGGCACGCGCCGCCTGTGCAAAATCCTGATCGCGTAAACTCAACACCACCCCGCGTACCAGGCGTGTGGATCCCATCCAACCGAAGGCGATCAATACAAAGGAAATAATAAGTGCCTGGGACCATTCCGCTGGGAGTCCGGGAACCGTGATCCCCCTTAAAATGGCGGAAAAGAACAGTAATAACGGTAGGGTTGGCAAGGTCAGCATGAATTCCACCACCCGTTGGATGGTCGCATCCACCCAGCCGCCAAAGTAACCCGAAAAGGCTCCGATCAATACGCCAGCTGTCTCTGAAGTCAGGTTGACCAGCAGTGTGATGAACAAAGACAACCGGGCTGCATACAGGAGGCGGCTGAGATTATCTCGTCCTAACTCATCGGTACCCAGGAGGTGCTGGGGGGAAGGATTGGAGTAGACCGGCGCCAGGTTCTGTTTATATACCGGATAAGGTGCGATCCATGGCGCAAGGATGGCTGCCAGGACAAAAAGGATGATGAGTACCATCCCGGCTACCGCAAGCTTGTGTTTCAAGTATCTTCTTGCAATAAGGACGATCTGGTTCTCTTGTTTTACCGTTGTAAGGTTTTCAGATTTCAATTCTGCAATTGCCATAATGAACTCCAGATCAATTGAACCGTATACGGGGATCGACAACCGTATACAGAATATCGCCTAATAAGGAAGCGATCACTACTAGCACAGCGCTGATGAAAAGGAATGCCATTGCTATGGGGTAATCTGTTCTTCCTACGGCAGCCACGTACAGAAAGCCCATGCCCGGCCAGTTGAATACCGTTTCAGTGATCGTCGCCCCGCCAAAAATTCCCGGGATCTGGAACACCACAATCGTGATGAGCGGGATCAACGCATTCCGCAGGGCGTGTTTATAAATAACAGCCCGCTCGCGCAATCCCTTGGCACGCGCCGTTCGCACATAATCCTGGCGCAACACTTCCAGCATGGATGTTCGCATAAACCGGCTCCAGCCAGCCATATAAGACAACGACAGCACCAGCGTCGGTAGGATGGCATGGACGGCAATGTCCAGCCAGGTCCCGGGCTTTATACTCATGAGCAATTCCAAAGAACCAGCCAGGGGTGCTCGCACAAGAATTACATTGCCGGTGGGTAAATAAGGTAGGTGTAATAATTTATAAATAGGTGCTTGGTTGCCTCCCACCACCATGATTACCATCAGGCCGAACCAGAACACTGGCATGGCTGTGCCCATGAACGAGAAGGTGGTGAAAGCATAATCCAGCCGCGAGTACTGGTGCACGGCAGAAAAAATTCCGATGGGGATGGCAACCACCAGGGAGAGGAGTGTTGACCCCACCATCAGGATTAGTGTGTTTCGCATTCGTGAAAGTAGCACATCTCCAACCGCCGATCCGCGCGCAACTTGCCATGAATATCCGAAATCTCCCCTCAGCACCCCATGTCCGCAGTTTTCATCATTTTCCCTGCAAGCGCTCAATTGCAGCGAAATCGGTTCGCTGGTCAGCGGGTTTTTTGGCCATAGCGCCTGCGGAATTTTATCCATCCAATCTTCACCGGTTAGCCATGCTATGTATCCCCACGCCGGACCTCGATAAAGACCCAGGTATTCCGAGATGCGTTCGATATCCTGGGCAGTCACTTTGCTTTGACGGGATCCGGATTCGCCACCTAGACCCGCCAAAGGGCCCCCGGGAGACAGGTACAACAAGAAATAGATAGCCATGGAAGAAACGATGACCACCAACATCATCTGGATCAAGCGGCGTACCAGGTAATTAACCACAGAATAACTTCCTCCAGCATAAGGAATGAATTGAAAATTTTGATATAGGTCGACTGATAATATTTGTGGGATGGCGGTTTGAACCGCCATCCCACTGATTTCAGAACAAGTAAATCTCAGGGTGCGGTGATATCGAAATTCTCAACATTCCAAAGTTCACTATTTGCCGTAGGATCCATGATCACACCTTCAACGCCGGTTGCTACGATGCAGATCTTCGCCCGGTTGAACAGCGGGATCGAAGGTACCAGCTCAGAAAAGATCTTTTGTGCCAGGGCATGTTGCTGTTGTTTGACGGTTGGATCGGAAGTATTCAACGCCAACGTACAGGCGGCATCAAATTCTGCATTGCTGAAGCCATTGTCATTGTTGGCATTCCAACCATCTGCCTCGTTCGGGATCGAGTTGGTGATGTACATGTTGCAGGGAGGTTCAACTCCAGTAGAAGTTGTGTACTCACCCAGGTCAAATTGGCGTCCATATACCAGACCATCGGGACCCGGGTCAAAGTATTCTGTACCGTACCCTGAGATCGTGGTCTCGATCTTGCAGTTCTCCAACAACTGCTGCTGGATATTCTGGGTGGTCAGTTGACGCATGTTATTCATCTTCGTGCTATGAACGATCGAGAACTTCTGACCATGGCCATTATCAAGAATGCCATCGCCATCTGTATCAGTCCAACCGTTCGCGGCCAGTAATGCCAATCCTTTGGCTGGATCGAATGGGTAGATCGTGATATTCGCATCGCCGGCGTATAACGGGGCTGTGGGGTTGGTGTAGGTTTGCTGAAGAACTCCCACCCCTCCTGCAGCATCGATCACTGCCTGGCGGTCGATACAATAGGCAAATGCCTGGCGGATTTCCGGATTGGAGAAGATGGGCGAGCCATCTGGATTCTTAACCGTACCGGCAAAACCGGTATAGCCATCCACAGGTAAAGCATTGAAGTCTAGATGCTCAAAGGAGGACCCAGCAACAATCTGGGCGGTCAACAAGCCCTGGGCTTCGTAATCCTTGATGGCAGGCATCACGGAATCAAAAGCGGAATCCTCAGTGCCAAGGTCGCATTCACCGGAGGCCAATTGAGCGACCAATTGGTTGGTATCCCCAATGAAGCGGTAGATCAAAGTGTCAACCTTGGGCAGACCCTCGCTGGCACGGTAATAGGTCGGGTTCTTGACCAGCGTGATGTGATCGCCTGGAACCCATTCCGAGATCTTGAAAGGTCCAAACGCCATTGTATGTCGGTTGAACGTTTCATCTCCCATCATCTCGGCAACCGTCAATGGGTGGCTCCCATTGGCCCCATAGACATGGCGCGGGGTCGGTGCAATCAACAGGTCGGTGAAATATGTCCCGGTGGTGTAACCAGCCAGGCTCATCCACGTGAAAGTCTGCGCATCCGAAGCGGTAAACGATTCGGTACGCTCGTAGTTGTATTTCCCGATAGGTGAATCTGGTGATTTGGCGATCTCATATGAGAAAATCTCATCATCGCTGGTGACCGGCGTGCCATCTTCCCAGGTCATGCCATCCACCAGTTTCCAGGTGACTGACTGCTTGACTGTTTTGGCTGTTGGAGTGACTGCAAAATCAACCGCCAGTAGGCTGCCATCCGCCTGCGTCAGAGTAACCTTCGAATCGCCTGCAAGCGTCACAACTGAATCGGTTGCAGAATCATAAACAATATCGCCAACTTTGACATCGACCGTGATTAGTTTCGCATCTCCATCTGCATAACTGGGTACTTTCTGAACCCAGACAGCCTGGTAGGTGTACGAACGGGTGTCCATGCCGTTATTCTCATTCAAGGCTTCTAGGACAGCAGCTTTGACCAGGGGGGTGGCAGTGAACTGGTTCAGATCCGCTGGCTCCTGGGCCATGCAAACTACAAATGTCTTGGGCGCAGGTGTTTCGGTCGGAGCGGGTGGTTGGGTAGGGGCTGAAGGTATAACAGCTGCGGGGGTTACTGTTTTCTGTCCACACGCGGCCAATAACATGCTCGCGACCACCAGAAATCCCAAAACGACCATAAAGCGATTACGTGACATATGATTCTCCTCTGAAATATTTGGTATAGGTATTTTTTATTCTGAGATTAAGGAATATTTACAAGCTTGCCAGCCAATCGCCTCCTTTCAAAATTGAGATCAAGATGATGCCATACAGGTGTCCCGGAAAATTGTGGCGAAATGAAGTACCGATGGATCCAGGTTGGGTGTCACCCACACCCAACCTGGAATCGGTGGATCCTCTGAGAGAGTCACCATACTGGGATCAACGCGCCTCACCCAAGCACTCTGACCTGTTCAAGAACCTTTTCGAGTGCCCGACTTTCCGTTGGAGGAGAAGAAAGAGGAAAGATCGGAGGTCCGGGGCACCTGTTTGAAATCATCCTGTAAGAGGTTCACCCTTGCAATGGTAACGAACCGATTTACCTCCTTTTTGGCCGGAAGCAACATTAGGATATCAATTTTTGGCATTAAATGCACCAATCCGCGTAAGGGTTAATCATCCTTCTTTGGAAGGGATTTATTCCATTTTTCTCCGGGAGCGCAGCCCCTCCACGGTATTGGGGGTAGAGATCAAATTGCCCTCTGCAGAGGGGGGACAAATGATGCGAAAAACCTTCAAATGAAGAAAAGAAATACGCCCTGCGGGTTTTGCGTTCCTGCCCTAATTTGCACTATACTTGAAAGACCAACGCGACCACATACATACAGGTTCTGGATATTATTCTCATCTCCAGAATCAGGGTTCCAGGAAATTACTCGTGAGCAGAGTGAATTCAGTTACAAGAAGACCGATCCAAGTTCTAATAACAATAGCCATTAGCTATGCTTGCTTGGTTGGCTGCGGCAGCCCAAGGTCTGCAGCGGGCACTGTTACTGTTCCTGTCACCCCAACCCCAACCAATCCAGCTATTTCTCTTCCCGCAGTAGCTTCCAATACTTTCCCTTCGCTCAACATCCGTTTTGGGCGAATTGGGGTATCCAGCGGACTTTCCCAGGGTGATATAAATTGCATCCTGCAGGATAATCAGGGTTTTATCTGGATCGGCACTCAAGACGGCCTGAACCGTTACGATGGTCATACCTTCAAGGTGTTCCGGCCAGTTTCGAATGACCCCCAAAGCATCAGCGACCGCTGGATCAATTCCCTTGTCCAGGACAAACAAGGTCTTATCTGGATCGGAACTCGCCTGGGTGGTCTCAACCGCTACGACCCGGTAACCGGGTTGTTTTCTCACTTTACAAACGATCCGGCCGATCCTTCCAGCCTGGTGAGTGACCGGGTTCAGGTTGTTTTTGAAGACAGTCGGGGACGGTTGTGGGTCGGTACTGCTGAAGGTCTCGATCAATACCTGCCTGCCAGGAACACCTTCGAGCATTACAGCTTCAATGCCTTGCCTGCCTCGGAGCCCAGTGGGGATAACATCACAGCCATTTTTGAAGATCGAACTGGCACTGTGTGGATCGGCACGGCGTCTGCTGGTCTGAATCGTTATGATGAAAGCAACAGCAAATTTATCAATTATTCTGTGGAGCCTGCAAACAATTACTCGTTGAGTAGCAACACGATCCGTTCCATTCAGGAAGATTCATCTAAAGCCCTTTGGGTTGCCACGGATAATGGTCTCAACCTGTTCTATCCTAAGACCGGTTTGGTAACACGCTATTATCACTCCTCACGAGATCCTGGTTCTTTGACCAGTAACTCGGTGAAGGTCGTTTACGTGGACAGCAATTGGAATGTGTGGATTGGTACGAACGAAGGTCTGGACCGTTACGATAGCATTGCGAAATCCTTTGTTCACTATCGAAATGATCCGGGGTTGGAGACCAGCCTGAGTAACAATATCATTTCAGCGATCGGCGAAAGCAGCGATGGAGTGTTGTGGATCGGAACCAATGGTGGCGGGATTAACAAGTATTATCGCGGACAGGATCGCTTTAGTTATTACCATCTCAGCCTGAATGACCCAAAAAACCTGAGCGGGAATAATGTCCGCAGTATTAACATCGATGGTAATGGGATCGTTTGGATAGGTACGCTCGACGGTGGTCTCGACCGCATCGCACCATCCACTGGTTTGGTAACGCGCTTCCAGAATGACCCTGGCGATCCGGACAGTTTGGGTAGCAATGAAGTCTGGTCCGTCTTTACCGACTCGTATGGTACCCTCTGGGTCGGTACTTCCGCCGGCTTGGATATGCTTGTGCCAAATTCAAAGATCTTCATTCATTATCAGCATATCCCGGGTGACCAGACCAGCCTGCCTAATTCCCCTGTATATGCTATTGTTGAAGATAACGCTCTTAATCTCTGGGTTGGAACGGATTTTGGTTTGGAGCAGTTCGATCGAACAAGCTATGCTTTTATCCATTACCAGAGCGACCCTGCAGACCTTTATAGTCTTAGTGGAAATGAGATCCAGACGCTTTTCAGGGATCGCTCCGGGCTTTTATGGATTGGAACTTACAACGATGGTCTCAATCGGTTTAACTCATCCACTGGTCAATTCTCTCGCTACCAGCACGACCCATCTGATCCAACCAGTATCAGTTCTAATTCCATCCTCTCCATCTTCCAGGACAGCCACGGAACCATCTGGATAGGTACGGATGGTGGAGGCTTGAACCGGTTGGATTCCACTTCCAATTCCTTTACTCACTTTGGGGAGGCTGAAGGTTTGCCGAACAATGTTATTTTCGGTATCTTGGAAGATGACAGTGGCTTTCTATGGCTCAGCACAAATCACGGGATTGCGCGTTTTGACCCCGCTATCGGAAAAGGTGTCCGGAATTACACCGTCGATGACGGGCTTCAGGGGAATGAATTTAATCCAAATGCCTCTGCCGTGGACGAGAAAGGTCGCTTATACTTTGGCGGAGTGAACGGACTGACAGTTTTTAACCCCGTCTTGATCAAAGATAGTCCTTTCATTCCTCCAGTGGTACTGGAGTCGATCACCCAGGATGGCCTGCCGTTGAACGGGAATACTTCACCTGAATTTCTCAAGGAAGTGACCCTCCATTGGCCACAAAGAAGCTTCGAATTTGAATATTCCGCCCTGAGTTATGCCCAACCGGGGAAGAATCAATATGCCTATATGCTCGAAAACTTCGACCCGGGCTGGAACCAAGTCGGAGAGGGACGATCCGGACGCTACACCAACTTACCGGGAGGAACCTACATCCTGAGAATCATTGCATCGAACCAGGATGGCGTTTGGAATGAAACCGGTATTTCTGTCCGGATGACAGTTGTGCCTCCCTTCTGGCAGACTCTCTGGTTCCGTCTCATTGTTGGGGGTGCCCTCCTCGCCCTGGCCCTGCTCGCGTATTGGGCGCGGATAAAAAGCATCCAATCCTATAACCGCGAACTGGAACGCCAGGTCCGCGATAGGACGAAAGAGATCGAGAAACTTTTCGAAAAAACGAAGGAATTGGCTGTAGTTGAAGAGCGGAACCGGTTGGCGCGCGAACTGCATGACAGCGCCAAGCAAAAAGCGTTCGCAGCCCTGGCTCAGTTGGGTACCGCCAATGGAATTCTGAATAAGAATCCCAAGGCTGCCAAGAATCATCTTGTGGAGGCGGAGAATCTGGTCTACGAGGTGATCGAGGAACTCACCTTTCTCATCCAGGAAATGTACCCGGTTGCATTGAAAGAGAAAGGCCTGGCAGCCACTTTGCGTGAGTATGTGTTCGAATGGGAAAGTCGTACCGACATCCAGGCAGATGTGTATATCGAAAACGAACGGCGTCTCAGCCTTAACACCGAACAGGCTATTTACCGTGTCATCCAGGAGTCGCTATCCAACGTTTCCCGTCATAGCCATGCTACGCGTGTGGAAGTCTCGTTGATATATAAACAAGATCTGGTCGTTGTGATTATCGCTGACAATGGCTGCGGATTTGACCAGGAGATAAAACCAACCGGAGTGGGGTTGCGTTCCATCCGTGAACGCATTGAATCTCTCGGTGGTGTGGTTGAGATTGTCAGTCTTCCTGATTGTGGTACACACCTGACAGTCAATCTGCCTATTTTATAACAACTTCTTCACTATAAAAACAGGAGCGAATTATGGCCGAGCCAATTACTATCATTCTTGTGGATGACCACGAAGTCGTACGGAAGGGAGTGCGGGCTTATCTGGAAACTTTGCCGGATTTCCGAGTGGTTGGCGAGGCTTCGTCGGGCGAGGAAGCCATCGTTCTGGTCTCAGAGTTGATTCCAGATTTGGTTCTGATGGATCTGATTATGCCGGGGATGGATGGGGTGGAGACCACCCGTCGAATTAAGAAGATCAGCCCGCGCACTCAGGTGGTTGTCCTGACCTCTTACCACGAAGATGCCCATATATTCCCAGCCTTGAAAGCCGGAGCGATCTCGTATATTCTCAAAGATATGAAAATGGATAAACTGGTCGATGCTTTGCATCGCGCTGTTCAGGGTGAAGTGACTTTGCACCCGCGTGTCGCCGTACGGGTCTTGCAAAATTTGCGCGGTGAAAACCCGGATGCCGAACCTCTTTTCACCGAATTGACCGAGCGTGAACTGGATGTGCTTAAATTGATTGCGAGTGGCCTGACCAACGGCCAGATCGCCGAAAAATTGGTCATCAGCGAGAACACCGTCAAGGGTCATGTCAGCAATATCCTTAGCAAGCTCCACGTTGCCGATCGTACTCAGGTGGCTGTCTACGCCTGGCAGCGTGGGATCGTCCATCGTGACCAGTAAGGAAATCAGCAAAATATCCATAATGGGGAAAACAGTTCGATCACCTCTTTGGATTTTTCCGTGGCTAGGAAGCAAATCGGGATGTTTGGTGTAGGCGTTGCCTGCCAGACACCTTCATCATTTATCAAGTTCCACTTCGTTCCATACAGAGCCCAAGGTGGCTCTTTATGAATCTCCTTGAAGTGGGGAAAGGGATGGGGGTGTTGGATGGACCGCTTCTCGGCCTGCCCAACACCCCCTGTTTCCTGCCGCACTATGTTAATTCCCAAAGAACCCCAAGATTCTTCCAGGTGTGCACCTGTCCCCGGTGTATAATCTATGGCATATTGGTAAAATTGATCTATCAGGAAAACAATTCAGATACATTTTCTAACAGGAAAACAGCATGAACGAAAAACCAAAATCACAACACGATGAGCAGGAACAGGAACGAATCCAACGCCAGCAGGATCAAAAGAGCCTGGAGATAGGGCAGGAGTTGGAGCGAAAATCAAAGCAGGAACAGCAGCAGCAACTGGAACAGCTGTTGGAAAAAGAACGGAAACTGCGCCAAAAAGAACAACAGGAACTGGAAGAACAGCTCAAACGTAAACAGCCAAAGTGAGGGCATATTTAATGATGGATCGGATGAGTTCATCCTCATCAAGGGCTGAAATATAAAAAAAGGTGCTTTCGTGGCTAAAAGCTCGAAACAACTTCCACTTGAACCAAACGAGCAGCCCTTTCGTAATATCTTTGAGGCAGCCAGTGATGGGTTGGTCATCTACGACATTGAGGG
>CAIKOL010000049.1 GCA_903829085.1 uncultured Anaerolineales bacterium
ACGATGCCGGTCTGGATCAGGTTTCCGATCCTCTCGGCGATCGGCAGGGTCGCCAGGTCATTCATCATTTGCACCTGGATCTCCTGCAGGTAGGGCAGCTTGTCAGCCCGCGTGGTCTGGGCTTCCGCCAGGTCGATCCAGCCATCCACCGTCGGGTTGTTGTAATGCCCCCAGTTCAGATCTGTATTGGTTGATCGGTAGCCTGCTGCAAAGGATCCGGGTCGTCCGGCATCCATGTTGAGATCGGTTCCTGCCCAACCCACCAGGATGATCCCAAAAGGCTTGGTCACATCGCCGCAGCAGGTGTTATCCACAACGATCTGGATGCCGATATCCGCCATGTTCTGGACGAATAGCGGGATTTGCCGCGAGCGCGGGTGATAAGGATTATTGAGCTGGCTCGTCAGCAGGATGATCGAGAGCGGTTCTCCACTGATATTCTCACGGATCCCGTCCTCGTTGGTGTCAGTCCAGCCCGCACCTTCAAGGATCTGGCGCGCCTGGCTCGGGTCGAATGCATATTCCGGCAGCCCGGTGGTGGGATACGCCCAGTAACGGGTTGGCTCATAGGTATTCATAATGGGTGAGCCCGGGTAGGTGATATCGATCATGCTCTGCCGGTCGGTGCCGTGCGCGATCGCCTGCCGGATCGCCAGGTTGCCCACGATCGGGTCGTCCATGTTGAAGATCAGGTTGTCAAATACAAAGGACGGGTTATCCAGGGTGAAGTCCGCTGTGAGCGGCGCATCGTCTGGTATCACCACCACATTGGCGGTATCGGGGTAAGTCTGGTCATAGAACACGGTGTTATACCCACCACCGGAAGCTCTGACATGGTATTCCCCATCCGGCAGCCCGCAAGCGTAGAACCCGCTGGCATCCGTCTGGACGCCATACAGATCCTCATTTGTGGCGCCATTTTCGATCACCACCTGCGCAGCCTCGATCGGGCTGGTCCCATCCGGGCCGTAGACATGCCCCGAGACCGTATCCCCTGCCTCGCAGGGCCGATACGCCGGCAGGAAGTAATCAAACCCGGTGCCGCTCCCCTGCGAGTCATAGATGGCCGCATCCAGGCTGTCACCCCACTTGATATCGTAAACCTGCTCATCCCCCTGGCTGCCCGCCACCGAAAAGTCCACGCTCCAGTTGCCATCGCCATCCGCCGTCACACGCCGCATGATGCAGCCGTTGATGCGCATGCATACTTCCACATACGCACCCGCATCGGCTGTACCCGACACAATGTCCGTGTCCGGGTCCACACTCGTGATGTTTAGCTTAAAAATGGTGTGGATCCTTGTATCTGTGCCATCTGTCATGGTTACGATCTGCCCTTCTGCAAGCTGCAGGGCGGCACGGTTGATCTGGAATTGCAGGTTCCCTCCATCGTCACTGGTCAATTGATCCATGTAATCGTTTTCCGGGTCATCGCTGGGGATATGGATCCTCAGGGAAACAGGCGTTTTGGGAGACCACCCATACCCATCCACAGCATTACTGCCCAGCCAGATTTTGAGCGAAGGATTGGAAACATGCCAGAAATATTGGGTCGAGTTACCGCTGGAATCTGGATATATGCCATCAAACTCGGTGACCCATCCGGAACTCCCAAGCTGGATATCAAAAGTCCCTGGATTATCCGGTGTGGAGCCGGCGGCAGAAAAGTCGGCTGTCCAATTTCCAGAGATATCCGGGGTTACATTTCGATCCCAGCAACTGGGCGGGATATTGGCACATACCCATAAATTCGCGCCTCGGGTGCCTGTGCCCATGATGATATCGGTTTCCGTGTCAATGGAGGTGACACTCAGATTCGGAAGGGTATAGGATATGCTGTTCCCGCCGTCCGAGGTAATAAAGATAAATCCAGGTTGTGGATTAAAACCATCCGGCCAGCCAAAGTCCGCTCCAGGGTCCCCCCACAGGTTGGATACGACTGTTGCAGTAAGGGTGTAATCCATCGGTTCAACGGTGGTCGGATCATCAATCGTCAATGTGAGATTGGTACCCACTGGCCAATCCCGGGCATGGATATAGTTTCCACCATGGATGGCGGTCTCGATGTGAGGTTTGGGTACGCGCCAGCTAATGGATGTCCCACCGTTTTGATCAGATTGCTCCGCATGTCCACTGGAACCCGGAACGATATCATATATTTCCTGCTCATTGGGTTCATTACCAGCGACCGAGAAATCTGCAGTCCAATTTCCATCTGGATCAGCAGTTACATATCGGTATTTTCCATCGGCAAAAACCTGAACTCCAGTTTCCGGCTTCGCCGTACCAAAAACTGTATCAGTTAGCGGGTCAACACCGCTTATGGACAAATCCGTCACAATAACAGTTCGGGTTATGGTGCCATCCGTCAAAGAGACAGTATAACCGGGCTGGATATCGAACGGGATATCAAAAAAACTAAGGTAAGTATTATAGACATCTCCATTCCCAAATACAGGATTCTCAGCAGTGTAATCGGGAGATTGGGGAGTATTTGGATTATCAATGGTCATCGTCACCACTGTTCCCTCAAGCCATTGGTATCCGCCAATATTATTACCGTCTCTGTAAACCTTGAAGTGGGTGGCGAGTATATCCATATTCACAGTGATCGTATCTGTTCCTCCATTGCCATCCTCCACCTGCACAACGAAAGAATCCGGGCCAAAATAATACCAATCCGGTGTGTACCCGATCGACTTGGAATTTCCCGTTCCGCTGGCGGTAGCTGTACCGTGGGTAGCCTGGGAGGAGATGCTCCAGATGATAGTATCAGTATCCACATCCGTTGCGTGCAATGTCAAGTTGAAAGGAATGGATTCGATTGGTGAGCCAGTTCGATTCATAATTACGGGTATCGAAGCGCCTTCGGTAATCACCGGAGGCGTATTGACACCAACGTTAACATTCACCGTGATGGCATCCTGCCCACCATTGCCATCATCCACCTGCACAACAAAGGAATCCGGCCCGACATAATCGCTATCCGGGGTGTACCCAATCACCTTGGAATCCCCCGTACCGCCGGCGCTGGCTGTGCCGTGGCTGGCAGGGCTGCTGATGCTCCAGGTGAGGGTATCGTCTTCGTTTACATCAGTTGCATGCAAAGTCAAGTCAAATGGCGTCGGTGAACCGTTTTTTGACATCGCCACCGCCACCGGATCACTCTCCTTGATCTGAGGTGGATTGGGGGCTGCTGCAGAACGGTCATTCACGATGCGAATATCATCCAACATGACACTGCCAACCATGGGGATAGTGACGATATCGAAATCGGTCAATCCTAATGGATCAGCAGCCGAGCCAATTACAGACCCATCCGCATAAATTGTCCAGGTTCCATTTTGTCGTATGGCTTTTACATCGTAGACTCGATCAAACTCTGGGGTGAAATTAGAGGCGATCAAGCCAGTGAGTCCGCCATTGGATCGATAATTCAGGGAAAGCGAATGCTGGTTGGTTGGAAAATCGCTTGTATATCCATTCTGTATATTCAGATCGTATCCACCAGTGGCAATGGAACCAACCGATACAAGAATGCCTCGCCCAGGTTGAGGGTTTCCGCTCGATTTTATCATCCCGCGATAAGAGAATTCCAGGTAATCGCCGGCGTGAAAAACCGGGTGACTGTCAATTTGCATATTATAGCGATCGGATGTATCGTTATTGATTCCATCACTATTAAATTCCCCATTGATAACAGCCCATGCAGTGTTTGATGGTGTCCATATGGGGTTGCTGTATATTTCACCATCATCAAAGTTTTCATAAAAGACAACTCCTTCGGTGGGAGCGTTTGAGTTAATGGTCACATTCACCGTGATGGTATCCGTGCCCCCATTTCCATCATCCACCATGACAATAAAGGAATCCGGCCCGGTATAACCGCTGTCCGGTGTGTAACCAATATCCTTCGAATCCCCCGTACCGCCGGCGCTGGCTGTGCCGTGGCTTGCCGGACTGCTGATGCTCCAGGTGAGGGTATCCGCGTCCGCATCTGTGGCATGCAGGGTCAGGTCAAAAGCAGTGGGGGTCCCATTTTTATTCATAGTCACCGAGGCGGGATCGCCTTCGCTTATCGCCGGAGGTGTATTGGAAACTGCGTTCACATTTACTGTGATGACATCCGTTTTCCCATTCCCATCCTCCACCTGCACCACAAAGGAATCCGGGCCGGCATAATCGACATCCGGGAAGTAACCGATCGCAACGCTGCTATCCGTTACAGAATCGGGCAACAACGCTGTTCCGTGCGCTGCAGGGGAAATGATGCTCCAGGTAAAGGCAGCCGAATCCGCGTCCGTGGCGTGCAGGGTTAGATAACTGGCTGGTTTTGTCACAATAACATTATCCACCAGGCCGGATCTGCCGGTAATATCCAGGGGTTTATTCACGAATTCATCTACGGTATATGCCAGCTTGCATATAAAGGTATCGTTCATGTAGGCCAATAATTGGTAGGTATCTGTGACCACAAACTTGAATGAATAGAATGTGTTCAAAGACAAGGGGAAGGTCTCACACGCATCCCCGCCATTTCCGCCAATATAGATTTCCTGCTCCACTCCGCCGATCCCCACAAACTGGCGCAGGTTATCATAATTATCGTGCGGGTCAAAGATCCTAGAAAGACCGATTTCCACCCATTTGGGGTCATCCGGGTCACTAATTCTCATATCAGCCTGGAAAGTCATTCCAGGTGTGGGGGTGAAAACTTGCTTCGTAAGTGCAGAATTAAAATACATGCTATCCCCATTAATTTGAAAGGCCGGAGCAGGATTTCCTCTACCGGTATCTATAAATGGTGTCGGGGATCCAAAGAGATTCCAATCGTCCAATCCGGAATCAAAACCTTCATTAAATATTACAGTCGATGTCAGGTCTGTTGAATCCCCCTCGGTGATTACCGGTGAAGAAATATTAATACCCGTTGTGAATGACCATAGGCTTCCCGTATCTGCCAGGGTGGTGCCCACGGAATTGACCGCCCGCACCTGCCAGGTATAGATTGTGCTGGCAGATAGGTCCAGCGTTACGGATGTATTCGCGCCGGTGGACACCCAGTTGGTACCGCTGCAGGTGTCGCCTCCGGTTGAATCGATGCAGTATTCATACGTATCCGCGCCAAAGCTGTCGCCCCAGGAGAGGCTCAGCCCGGAAGGTAAAATATCACTGGCGGTATCCGTCGGGTTGCTCTTGCCGAAATCCATCGGCGCGCCGAGCGCGGCTGCGCCGCTCACTGCCCAGCCAAACTGGCTGAACACGGTGAGAATGATGACAGTGATGTTCACTACTCTTTGGATGCTTTGTAACCTGGCATTCGCGTTCATGTCTTCTTCCTCCCGGGTGAATTAAGGATGAAACAACGGTTTTATCCAGTTGCCCTGTGGGGTGACTGGATGTCATAATCAAGCAGACAGGTTTTCTTCCCGATCATCAATCACTATTTAGGAAAGATCTTCTTTGAATAAAAGCCTTTTGATATTCCCCCGGAATTTGCACATTTCCTGCAAGTTCCACCATTCCGACATGAAAAATCCTTTGTCGGGAGTCTCCAAAAATATATTTTCGCTATTCCTGGACGATCAGCCTTGCCGGGCGGACCGTCAGGGGCAATTTACCTACCGAAAATATCAGGAAAGATCATGCCACCCGTAGAACCGGGCAGCCGATATTCGTTTGGAGATGGATTTTTGCTATATGACCACGCGGGAAAAACATGGCAACTTTGTTGGTTAAAAATTGGGTCAAGAACAACTTCATACCGGCATCTTTAACCTGCATCTATTGGGTTCTGTAGCTCCTCCTGATCGTACTTGCCAATAAATTCGGATGCTCAACTCTGAATTCTCATCTGATTTTAATTATATACAAAATCCACCCAATGTAAATATGCAATCTGTAATATTATGGTTCTGTCAGGTAATGAGTCCGGAATAATAAGAAACGCAGGCTGATGCCTGCGTTTCTTGATCAATGGTTCCATTTGCAGATTAAAATTGGAAACCGTTACGCGCCGGGATGATCTTGTAAGAGAAATTATTCACCAGGGCAAAGAGCTTATCCTGCAGCTGGGCCCAATTATCCGAATTCAAAGCCCGTTGCACATCCGGAAGGTCTTCCCCTAATATGTTCACCTGGATCTGTGGATAATCTCCAAAGACCGTCGCCCAGGCTTCCGCCGGCCGCAGCCCCATCCGCTGCACACCGGGGACAAATTCATTGATCACGAACTCAAAATAGTCCTGTTCGTGGTCGGGGGCAATATCCCAAGTCAGGACAAGTTTGACAGCCATCTCTATTCACTCACCATATTTCCACAGGGAACAAGCACAATGTTATTCACGTTGGGAATCCAGCACGATCACCTTGGTCTCATCCGGCAGGGTTGTCCGGCTGACTTTTAGCGTAGGCATCGTTTCAGCTTCGTGCAGCCCCATTTCCTTCATGAACTTGTCCAGTTTGTCGAGCGGGACTTTGGCCTCTGGAGAATAGAAGTGCATCGGGATCACGATATTGGGTTCCAGCAGGCTCACCACCTCAGCGGCCTTGGCCGCGTTCAACCCGCTCCCGCCGCCCACCGGCACCAGAGCCACATGCACCGTCCCCAGCGCCTCGATCTCAGCCTGGGTCGGCACCGAGCGCAAATCACCCAAGTGAGCCACTGTGATCCCCAGGTAATCAAACACGAACAGTGTATTGCGTGGTTTGTCAGCCGTGGCTTTCCTGCCCGACATATCCGTTTGTACACCGGTAATAAAGACCCCGCCTATCTCAAATTCACCCGGCCCGGTAATGGCGTGGCTGTAACCCCTCACCATTCCCAGGTTGTTATGCCCGGGTGAATCGTGACTGGAAGTAACAATATCAGCCTTGAGCTTGATCGGCTCATAGCCAATTGTTTCGGCATCGAACGGGTCGGTGACCACCGTCGCCATACTGCGCTCGGTCAGTCGAAAACAGGAATGTCCGTACCAGGTGATCTCCATAAATATCTCCGTGACGGCTATTATACCCGTATAATTGCAGGGATGATAATTGGACTAAAACCTCGTTGTACCCCAGGCGCAGCACTGACCCGCATCGCCGATGGCTGGCGGCTGGAGATCCCCGCTGGGGAAAAAGGTACCTATCGTCTGGCCCAGCTCGACGATTACACGACCATCTCCCGCCGGCATTTTCCCCACACCCCGCCTCTCACTTTAAGCCTGCGCGCCCGTGTCTCCGCATCGAATCTCCCCGGCACATGGGGGTTTGGGTTGTGGAACGACCCCTTCGGCTTTTCACTTGGCTTCGGCGGTACTGCAGGGCGCTTACCGGTCCTGCCGAACGCTGCCTGGTTCTTCCATGCCTCTCCGCCCAACTGGCTGGCCGTGCATGATGAAATTCCCGCCCAGGGTTTTTTTGCTGGAATGATCCAATCCCCATCGCTCCCATCCCTGCTGGTCGCACCCGGATTGCTGGTTGCGCCGCTGCTCACCATCCGGCCATTCTCCCGCCTGTTACGCCGGCTGGCGAGCCGGAGGCTCCAGCAGGACGCGGTTGCGATAACAGTGGACGACACCGTCTGGCACCAATATTCTTTCATCTGGCTACGCGCAGGGCTCTCGTTCAAAATAGACGGAGAAACCATCCTGCAAACGGCCATCGCCCCTTCCCCTCCGCTTGGATTGGTAATCTGGATCGATAACCAGTTCGCCGCCTGGACCCCGCAAGGCCGGCTCGCTGCCGGTACGCTGGAAAACCCGGCCGCGTGGCTGGACATCGGATCCGTTGAAATAAACAGGGTGAGAAATGAACCCCTATAAATCGAACGAGTTATTTTTGCTCGATTGGCGGGGAATCAGGTGTGAAAGGTAACTGGTAAACCTCGATGTCGGCAGCCTTCAGGAAATTCATTGCATTCTCATCGGTACGATAAGCCACGCTGTAAACCAGGCGGATGATGCCGGCATTGATCAAAGCCTTGGTGCAATTGATGCAGGGTAAATGGGTCACGTAACAGGTGGCGCTTTTTGTTGAGACGCCGTGCAAGGCACCCTGGATGATGGCGTTCGTCTCAGCGTGGATGGTGCGGATGCAGTGGCCTTCCACCATGAGATGACCTGCTTCATCGCAATGGGGTTGTCCAACCGGTGAGCCATTGAACCCGGTGGTCAGGATGCGTTTATCCAGCACCAGGACGCAACCCACGAAAGCCCGGTCACAGGTGCTGCGCTCTGAAACCGCGTAGGCGATCTTCATGAAATAAGAATCCCAATCTGGACGCATCTGGTTTCCTCTCTTATCAGTAACAATCCGGATCAAACCATAGGCTTATTTGCAGCGATTATAATCCTGCTTAACCAACATGGGCGCAGCCAGGCTGCGCCCATGTTGGTTTCAAGCCATCATTGTGTCTATTTTCTCTTCAGGATGATGCGTGCATCCACCACCTTAAGACCCTTGCCTTCTTCATATACAAGGACCGGGTTGGCATCCGTTTCGGCAATTTCATCGCTCAGGTCATAGACCATGCTGGCATAACGGCAGATAAGTTCCGCCAGCGCCTTGCGGTCACGCGGTGATTCCCCGCGCACGCCACCCAGGATGGGCGCGCTGCGGATTTCGGTGAGCATCTGTTCGACCTGCTTCTGGTTGACAGGCGCCACCCGGAAGGTGACATCCTTTAATACTTCCACGAAGATGCCGCCCAGGCCGAACATTACGGTCGGGCCAAAGGTCGGGTCATTGACCGAACCGACGATCACCTCGGTGCCCCAGGGAGCCATTTCCTGCACTGCCACACCGTGGATGTTGGCATCTGCCTTGTATTTCTTGCAGTTCGCCAGGATGGTCTGGTAGGCTTCCCGGACTGCCGCATCGCTCTTGATGTTGACTTTCACGCCGCCAGCATCAGACTTGTGGATGATGTCCGGGGAGACTACTTTCATGACCACCGGCCAGCCGATCGATTTGGCCAGCTCAAGCGCGTTGTCTTCACTGGTTGCCAGGTTGGTCGGGGCAACCGGCAGACCATAGGCGGTAAAGATCTGCTTGGCTTCGATCTCGGTCATTGCAAAGCGTCCGTCCGCGCGCACCCTGGCAATTACCTCCCGCGCCGTCTTGGACCCAAGTGGGTCGCAGGTCGTGGAAGGATCAGAAAGCATATTGCGGATGTTATTATATTCACGCAAGGCAGCCATGGCGTTCATCGCCTGGTCAGGCGGTCCGTAAGCTGGGATGCCATTTTCCACCAGCCATTGCATGGCCTGGTCGCAGCGGGTACCGCCCACCATCGAAACAACCACCGGGCGGTTCTTGATCCGGGTCTCATCGATGGCTTTCTTGACCGCCTGGGCAATTTCCAGCGGATTGGAGATGGCAGTTTCGCAATACAGTACCACCAGGCCGTCCGTCCAGGGATGGGCATAGGCGAACTTGACCGATTCGTAATACCAATCGTTTCCAGCCATACCAGTCAGATCCACCGGGTTCTTGGCGGAGCCGTAGGCTGGCATATGCTTCTTCAATTCCAACTGCACATCCTCGGGGGCAAAGTGCATCGGGATTCCGAAGCGTTCAGCAGAGTCAGTCGCCAGCACTCCCACGCCACCGCCATTTGTGATGACCAGCAAATTCTCACCGCGCAGGGGCGGCTGGAGGGATAGCGCCAGGGTGCGGTCAAACAGGTTATTCAAATCCGAAGCCTGTACCACGCCGGCCTGTTGGAAAGCTGCCCCATACACCTTGACCGCCCCCGCCAGGGAACCCGTATGGGATGCTGCTGCAGCTGCGCCATGCGCCGAAACACCCGCCTTAAGGGCGATGACCGGCTTCTGGGTCTTGCGGCAGGCCTCGATGAATTTCCGTCCATCTTTCAGGCCTTCGATATACAGGCAGATGCAGGAAGTATTATCATCCGTGTCCAGCCATGAGATCAGGTCGGCGAAATCCACATCCGCCATATTGCCGATCGAGATCATTTTGTCAAACCCCACCTTGCGCGTGTAGGTAATGGCATCCATGGCGATCAGCAGCGCCCCGCTCTGGGTAATGAGGGTGGCCTTGCCTACAAATGGCAGGAAGGGGGCAAAGGAGGCGTTCAATTCGTCCGAGTTGGAAAGGGTTCCGACGATATTTGGCCCCAGTACGCACATCCCGTAACGATGGGCGATCGCAAGCAGTTCGTCTTCCAGGTCACGCCGTCCCACTTCACTGAAGCCTGAAGTGATCACGCTCAACGCCTGGATCCCTTTCTTCCCACATTCTTCAGCCACCTGGGACACGAACTGGACCGGCACCGTGATCACGGCCAGGTCCACCGGCTCCAGCAGGGCGGTTACCGAGGGGAACACCGGCAGGTTGAGAATGGTGCTGGCAGTCGGGTTGATCGGGTAGATCTTGCCCTTGTAGCCACCTTTGATAAGATTATCAATGACGGTATACCCGATCTTGCCCGGCGTGGCGGAAGCACCCACCACGGCAATGGACTTGGGCTGCATCAGTTTAGTAATCGCTTCTTTGCTCACATTTATTCTCCTGATTAATTTGATGACACGCTCTGGGCGTATGTTCTATTTTTCACATGTAAACAGCCCATCATTGTATCCTGTTATCAGGTTTCGAATAGGCACAATCTGCTACAATCCGCCATGACAAAAATCATCATTCGCGTGAGATCCAGGCATTGCTTCAGAAACTTGGCTCGATATATAGTAATATATTGCGGTAATATCCCAATATCCTGAGGAAAAGGGCCCTTCCCCCACCTTTATAGATGTTGTTGCATTGCAGTGGAATAAATTCGTTACAGGAGCAGCGCTTATGAAAATGAGTGATTTATTTGGACAAACCCTGCGTGGATCGCCATCCGAGGCCGAAGTTGCCAGCCACCAATTGCTGATCCGGGCGGGGTACATCCGTCAACTGGGAGCAGGGATATTCAGTTATCTTCACCTGGCAAAACGTTCGATGGGTAAGATCGAAAATATTCTGCGGGATGAGATGGACGCCATCGGCGGGCAGGAAATTGCAATGCCTGTCGTGAACCCGGCTGATTTATGGAAAGAAACCGGCAGGTGGTACCAGATCGGTCCGGAGTTGGGACGTTTCCTCGACCGGAATCAACATGACATGGTTCTCGCCATGACGCATGAGGAAGTGATCTCGGATCTGGCGCGCAAGGAAATTCAATCTTATAAGCAACTGCCTCGGCTTGTCTACCATATTCAAACAAAATGGCGTGATGAACCGCGCTCAAAAGCCGGGCTGATCCGGGTGAGAGAATTTACCATGAAAGACAGTTACAGCCTGGATGCAGATTGGGAAGGATTGGATAAGCAGTATCGTGCGCATTATCAGGCTTATTTCAACATCTTCCATCGCTGTGGATTGCCTGTGATCGCAGTCAAGTCAGATGTAGGGCTGATGGGAGGCAAATTGGCGCATGAGTTTATGTTCTTATCGCCCATCGGGGAAGACACGCTGATTATTTGTGATACCTGTGGCTATACCGCCAACCGGCAGATTGCCAGGTTCAAGAAACCCGCTGCCGAAAAAGAATCCCTTCTGCCCATGCAGAAAGTGCTGACCCCCGGGATTAAAACGATCGCTGGCTTGGCAACTTTTTTGAATGTTCCTGAAGCAAAAACGGCCAAGGCTGTTTTTTACATTGCCACGCTCACGGATGCAGAGAAAGAAAGGAAGGTATTCGTCTTTGCAATTGTTCGTGGTGACATGGATGTTAATGAAACCAAACTCGTCAACGCAATTAAAGCCAAAGAGCTAAGGCCGGCGCTGGAAGAAGAGATCCTTCAGATCGGTGCTGTTCCCGGATTTGCCTCCCCCATCGGGGTTAAGGATGCATTGGTTATTGTGGATGATGTTATTCCTGCGTCTCCCAACCTGGTGGCGGGTGCCAACCTGGAGAATTATCACTTCATGAATGTCAATTTTGGGCGGGATTTTGAGGCAGGTATGGTAACGGATATTGCAGCAGCAGAAGAAGGCTGCCTGTGCAGTGACTGTGGAAATACTCTGCATTCGTCCAGAGGCATCGAAGTCGGGAATATCTTCAAGCTCGGCACGCGCTATAGTGACTCGCTGAAATGTACATTCTTAGACAAAGAAGGTCAGACCAGGCCGGTGGTGATGGGCTCGTATGGTATTGGCGTTGGCAGACTCCTGGCCTGTATTGCGGAAGAATATCATGATGAAAATGGCTTGATCTGGCCCATCACGGTCGCGCCTTTCCAGGTTCATCTTGTCTCTTTAAGAGGAGCGGAGCAAGTTGCAGGGAATATTTATGCTCTCCTGCGTGCGAATGGCATCGAAGTATTATATGATGATCGCGACGAAAGCCCGGGAGTGAAGTTTAATGATGCCGATCTGATGGGCATGCCCATTAGGATCACTGCCGGCCAGCGCTCGCTGAAGAATAATAATATTGAGCTGAAATTCCGCCGGGAATCCCAATTGTCTCTCGTTCCGCTGGATGATTTGATTCAGCAAGTTAAAAAGAGCATGGATACCTTGCAGAAAGATATATCCAGGCAGGTTGTTCAAATGGATTTCGATGGGTAAATTGACCTAAATTAGCTCTGCACAGCCACCTGAACCTAGCTGCCCTTTTCCAGGAGCTTGCGGATCTCCTCCGGGATGATTGGTACTCCCAGCGTCCGGAATAATTCCCACTTTTCGGTCAGGCTTACCCTTTCCCCCGGTTCAAGCATGGTCAAAGGCCCCAGGCTTTCCAACTCCACGAACCGGTCATCACAGTATGTCTCTGAGTTGCAGCCTCCATCTGGAAAATTTCCACCCAGATGCAGGTCGAATGTTTTACGAAACAGGCACCCATCCAACCAGTAGGCCAGCCAGCCGTGCGGATTGTAGTACCCAATCTTGACCGGAGGCAGCCCTGGATCTGCGTGGATCAGGAGGAAGTCATCCCGCAAGACGAGGCGCGGATCGTTAATGCTTGTGTAAGGCCAGAGCGCCAGGATACGATTATTCAGCAACCCTTGTGCGTCAGCATTCCCAACCGGTTGGGGTAGGAGCACCATTCCGCCCTGCCGGAACATGGTGAGCGCCCACGGAGCCAGCCTGGCAGGTGTGGAGCCGGCGTTATGCAAATGGTGTCGAACGGTAACCGCGGCCTGCCCCGGTAGGAGCTGGATCTCCATCCTTTTGGAAATCCCGTCTTGGGCGGGTTGTGTCAGGCAGACACCCGTGCCCAGTTTTTCCACCACCAGACCGTCATTATCAGGCAAATAAGTCTCGGGCATGCTTTCAGGTGCGCACCACAGCCGGTGTCCCCCGCGAAAATAAAAGGGTCCGTGGGTGGTTTCAATGACGAAGTCTGGCAGTTCCGCCAGCATATTGGTCTCCCCCTTCGCGGAGAACCGGACAATGCGCGGACCAGCCTTGGTCAGGTATTCCAACCTGACCAGGTCGTTTTCCAGGATGCCTGTGGGGAGACCATAAAAATCATTCACTGCATCTGCTCAATACCAAAACCGCCTTAGTTTACCATAACGGAGAAGAATCAAAGCAAATGCCAGGTCTCTGGGAATTCCGTGCAGCTGAAGTATATGCGCTGTGCCGCCCCCAGTTTATTGAGATGCTACCATACGTTCTTAGCTGGTCATCCTTCTATATAGGCCGAGTCCACCAGCCCCACGATTACCGAAATGATGCAGGCATCCGGATTTCTGAGCACCTGGCGGGCGCCATTTCCCTCCCGGTTCACCAGCACCGTGTCGCCTATCCCGGCCTGGGTATTATCCAGGGCGATAAAGTCATCATCGGGTAACTCCCCTTCCAATCCCATCGGTTGCACCACCAGCAACCGGCGGTTCTTATAATCCCGGTGACTGATCGTGGTTACTATAGTCCCAACTACTTTTCCAAGGATCATCCCGGCCTCTTAGGCAAACTGGTTTCCACCGCGGCTAAGGGTGAAATTGAATTCATCATCCAGGTGGACTGCCAGCTCATTCACGATGCCCACCAGGGCCAGGTCAATAGGAACGAATTTGACCTCCGGCAGGGCCAGAGCAGCTTCCCGCGAGCGCACCATCACGCACAGGTCTCCCGGTCCGGCATCCACCACGTCGGCTGCCACCTGCAACGCGCCGACTGGTTCCAGGTTCTTATTTAACACCTGGACGACCAGCAACTTCAACCCCTCGGTGCCGGGGTATTTGAGAGTACAGACCGCGCTGCCTTTTACCCGTCCGAACAGCATTGGTTATTTCACTCCCGTGCTTTTCAACACCCGCTGGATGATGACATCCAGCAACTCTGGATCAACCTGGTTCCCCATGCGCGCCAGCACCGCCGCATGGATTCGGTTTTGCAGGTCCGGCTCAGCCGGTCCGGCGGGAACGCTGTTCATGACAGCCGGCGCAACCGGGGTCGTGCTTTTCGCCAGGTAAGGCCGCACGGGTGCGCTGGGTGGATTATCGGGCTGGCTGCGCACCAGTTGCAGTCCCAGCCGGTTGGCTTTCTCATACGCCAGTTCGGTCAGCACAACATTCTCGGTAACGTTCAGCGACATAACCCCGCGCTTGAACATATCCTCGATATCTCTTTCGGTATAGAATTCTTTTGCCATAACCGCTCCTTTCGAGCCGTATCCCTTGGCTACACGCCTGCGCGGCCTTCCAGGTTTTCCAGCGCCTGCACCGCCGCGTTCCTGGCGGTCATGATCTCCGCTTCCGTTCCGGAGAGCCACATGCGACCGAAACGCCCCACCGAGGAAACATGCACCAGCTTGATGCTGGCGGTTTTTTCGGCTTCGTTGCAGGCGATGTTGATGTAGGCCGCCGGTGCGCATTCCAACACCAGCATGGTTTCACCTGCCACCAGCATGCTGCCGCGCCTGAATCGGTTGATGAGTTGCGCCTGGTAGGGGTCCACGCGCGTGATGACCTGGATCGAAACCACCTGGGGCTTGATCCGGTCTGCCATGCTCAGCCCCAGGCGACTCAACACAACGTTGCCTGCTTCCAGAACGGCCGCCTGGTTGGGAGAGTGCACCTCGAACATCCCGAACTCGCGTTCCACGATCTGGGCGCCGGGTCGGGCTTCTGTGGCTTTCACGGCAATATCCACCACCCGGAAAACTTCATTTCCAGGCGCCATCTCCACATATAAAGCCGCCATGCCCTCCGTCGGAAGGTCGCCCTGCGTGATCGTCCCGACAAAGGATGCATATTGCGGCTGCATCTTGTCCAGGTAGCAGTAACAACGCAGCGAAAAAGCATCTGCCATATTCAGCTCTCTTTCTCCCTGGGATCCCTGCCCGGCCTCCCCCGGCAATGCCGGGCGTCCGCGCCTTTTTGCCGGCGCGGCAGGTTCTCAGCGATTTTATTCCTGGCAGGCCCTTATTGGGTACCGGTCACCTGCCAGGTTTTTGAAAACTACTTGGTCTTTGGCTCGGTGGAACGGCCGCCGATGCTGCCCTTGCTGGTTTTCGGCAGGATCATTTCCACGTCCGCGTGGGGTCGAGGAATGACATGCACCGAGACCAGTTCGCCAACGCGCTTGGCGGCTGCCGCGCCGGCATCTGTGGCAGCTTTGACCGCGCCCACGTCACCGCGCACCATCACCGTCACGTACCCGCCGCCCACATACTCTGAGCCGATCAGGCTCACATTGGCGGCCTTGACCATCGCATCGGCAGCTTCCACGGCGCCGACCAGGCCTTTCGTCTCGACCATTCCGAGGGCGATCAAAGAGGGATCTAAAGCCATTTTGTACCTTCCTTTCGAAATTTGGATTATCTTTCTTTAAAGAGTCACTTGCCATTCAGGATCTCACTGACCACCTGCCGTACCACCCGTTCAATTTCAGCCGGGTCCGGGCTGGTGGTTTTCTCGCCGGGTAAAAACGCTTCCGGTGGTGGAGGCATCGTCTCATAGGCCAGGCGCTTGATGTTGATCAGGTGGTAAGCCGACACGTTGTCTCCGGTGATCGCGCCTCCCACTCCCCCGGAGCCCAGGGTCAACGAGGGCATCACCCCGGATGTCAGCCCGATGGCGCCCAGCGTACCCATGGTATTGACCAGGATGCGGAAGACCGGCTTCTCCAGTCCAAAAGCCATGATCACCCGTTCGTCGTTGGCATGAATGATTTGCGTATGCCCGATGCCGCCTGCTTCGATGATCGCGATCGACCGTTCGCAGCCCTGCTCCCAGCCGTCCACCACGTACCATCCCAGCACAGTGGTCATCTTTTCATGGGAGAGCGGTTCTTCCTTCCCTGTTTTGTTCAACGGGGTGACCAGGATGCGGGTCTCCGCTGGAACCCGGAACCCGGCCATTTCAGCCACGAAGGGGGCGGATTTACCCACCACTGCAGTATTCGGGCTGCCGTCCGGGAGAAAAACGGTCGTGCGCAGGGCTTCGGTTTCGTGCAGGTTTGTGAAGTAAGCACCCTCTGCCCGCATCAGCTCGGCCAGCAAATTGGCGATCGGGAGATCGGCCACCACCGCCTGCTCGGTGGCGCAGATGGTGGAATGGTCGAACGCCTTGGAGGCGACGATATACCGGGCCGCTTTTTCCAGGTCTGCACTCCGGTCCACGTAGACCGGCACGTTCCCGGGACCGACACCATACGCCGGTTTACCGGTCGAGTGTGCCGCCCGCACCATGGCGATTCCGCCAGTCGCCAGGATGACCGCAACCTGGCGGTGGGTCATCAACTCCTGGGTGCCCGGTAGCGAAACCTGTTGCAGGCAGCCGATCAGGCCTTTCGGAGCACCGGCATTCTCGGCAGCCAGGGACATGGCTTGGGCGGCCTCATAGGTGCAGCGTCTGGCTGAAGGATGCGGCGAAAAAACGATCGCGTTGCGTGACTTGACCGCGATCAAGGATTTGAAGAAAGTGGTCGAGGTTGGATTGGTGGAAGGGATGAGTGCCGCCACCACCCCCATTGGCCAGGCGATCTCATATAATCGGCGGGCGGGATCATGACGAATCACGCCGACCGTTTTCAGGTCGCGGATGCTTTCCCAGACGACACGTGAGCCGAACTCGTTCTTGAGTTTCTTGTGGGCCGCCACGCCAAAACCCGTTTCCTCCTGTGCCATGCGTCCCAAGCGTTCGGCAGCCTGCACCCCCGCCGCGCACATGGCTGCGCAGACCCGGTCCACATCGGCCTGCGAGGCCCGGCTCCAGGTCTTCCAGGCTGCATGCGCCGCATTGACCAGGTCACGTGACTCCTGGATGGAGGCGAGGTCTTTATCGAAGCCCATCGTGCATATCCTTCTTTATCAACCGATTCACGATTTCCGGAACGACACTTGGCCGTCCACTTCGAGCGAGTCGATGACCGCCATGATGACCGCGTCCACCGGGGTATCCTTGGTGATATCCGTCTGCCTGGCTGAAGAACCCGCACAGGTCAGTACCAGTTCACCGATGCCGGCATCGACGGTATCCACAGCTACAAAAGGCTTTCCAACCGGATTCCCAGTTTCGTCCGTCTGGCGGACGATGAGCAGTTTCCGGGAGAAAAGTTTCTCATCCTTGATGGTCGAGACGGTCGTTCCAATCACCCTGGCTATCAACATGGAAGCTCTCCTGAAATTAATAATTCTTGGTAGGTGCCACGGTCGGAACCGCAGGAGCCACTGCAGCACTGGGACCCTGGATGATCTTCACACCCGCACTGGCGCCGATGCGGGTGGCGCCGGCCTTGATCATGTTCTCGGCGTCTTCATACGTCCGCACTCCGCCGGCAGCTTTCACGCCCATCTCCGGGCCGACCACCTTCCGCATCAGGGCCACATCATGTACGGTTGCGCCTCCGCTGGCAAAGCCGGTGGAGGTTTTTACGTAATCGGCTCCGGCTTCTTTTGAGAGGAGGCAGGCAATGGTCTTCTCCTCGTCTGTCAGCAGGATGGCTTCGATGATCACCTTGACGATCGCCTTGCTGGCATGCGCCGCTTTGACCACCCCACGAATATCGCCAGCAACCATTTCCAGGTCACGAGCCTTCAGTGCGCCAACGTTGATCACCATGTCGATCTCTGTTGCGCCATGCTCCAACGCGATCTGCGTTTCAAAAGCCTTAACCTCCGGCGAGGTAGCGCCCAGCGGAAAGCCGATCACCGTACACACCTTTACCGGTGAACCTTGCAGCAATTTGGCGCATAACTCCACCCAGGTGGGATTAATGCACACCGAAGCAAAACCGTATTTGCGGGCTTCAAAACATAACTGGGCGATCTGCTCCTGGGTTGCATCCGGCTTGAGCAGGGTGTGGTCGATCATCTTCGCCAGGTTTAGGTCCTGGGGGATGACCCCCATTGTGGAGGAGATGCGTTCCGCCCCCGCGCTGACCACGTTCCCGGCCCGGTCGAAGCAGGTATGCACGCATTGTGACTCGGCACAGGTGAATTTGCATTGTCCGCCCTCGGGCACAATCGTTTTTTCCTGCTGTTCCAGCATGGCCGCCAGCACTTCATGCGTGATGATTTCGACCAGTTGTTCCACTACTTTGGGATCATTCACCATGGGATAACCTCTACTTAAAATAAAGCCTTTCCACCCCGGTGATTTTTTCAATTCTCCGGGTGTGGCGGTCCCCGCCGAACTCGGTGGACAACCAGGTTTTCACGATCTGTTTCGCCAGGGCAGTGCCGATCAGTCCGGCGCCCAGGGTCAGCACATTGGTGTCGTTGTGTTCACGACTGTTAACCGCGCTGGTATAGTCATAGGCCATCCCGGCCCGCACCCCCGGTACTTTATTGGCAACGATACAGCTGCCTATGCCAGCCCCGTCGATCATGATCCCCCGCCAGGCTTTGCCTGTACTGACCAGCTTTGCCACTTCGTGGGCATAATCCGGGTAATCCACTGCCGCCTTGCTGAAAGTGCCGACATCCTTGACTTCGAAACCCATCCCGACCAGATCCACCATCAGGATATCTTTCAACTGGACGCCCCCATGGTCCGCTCCGATCGCCACCACTTTGCGAGCTTCCTTCTGCGCCTCTGCCTGGGGAACGGTCTTATTGGGGTTCGCTGCCTCTCCAGGGACGGCTCCATGTTGCGAGTTCCCCAACACTTGTTGGAGCACGCGTTGCACGATTTCCTGGATTTGCCTGTCGTCAATAGCGTTCACGAGGAGTTTCCTTCTCTTACCCGAACAACTTCAAACTGGTAATGACCACATGACCACATTACAGGATTATATTAGCACGGGGATTTGGAAAAGTCAAGCTTTCCTGGAACCAGGAAGACTTTTTCCCCTCTGGATTGTTTTTTGGACTGTGGATCAGCGGGTTAACTTGGCAATGTACCGGTACCGGTCCCCCCGGTATAATATCTTCACAAATTCGATCACCCGCCTGTATTGTGAATACGTGGTGCGTTCGCTGAGCAGCAAGGGGCTGCCCGCTTCGATCTGCAAAAGCGAGGCTTCGCGTGGCGTGGCCAGAGTCACTTCCAAGGTCTCATCGGCTTCGGTCGGGATAAGGTGAAATTTCTCCTGCAGGATCCTGTAGATCGAGCCTACTTCTTCCAGCTCCTCGCGGGTGATCGTCTGACCGTCCGGGAGAGTATAAAAAGAAGTTTGCAGTCCCATGGGCACGCCGTCGCCCAGGCGCAAACGCTCGATGCGCAGGACTTGGTCGGTCTCCAGTGAAGCTGCCAGTTCCAGGTGCTGACGCACCTTTTCAGACGGCTGGATATACCCGATCTCCAGTATCTTCTGCCCCGGAACCAGCCCGCGCTGCTTCATGTCTTCGGTGAAACTGGTCAGTTCGGAAATCCCTTTTTGCAGTTTCTGGGGAGAGACAAAAGTGCCCCGTCCATGCTCACGGAAGAGGAAGCCCTGCCGTACCAGCAGATCGATCGCCTGCCGGATGGTTGTCCGGCTGACCGAATAGATCTCCTCCAGTTGGCGCTCGGATGGGATGGGGTCATGCGCTTCAAGCTTGCCGTTCGCGATCTGCTCGCGCAGAATATTCGCCAATTGATAGTAGCGAGGCAAAAAATCGTTGGGATCGATTAATTCGGGCATTGGTTTATCTCTCTGACATCCTTAATTGGTATCCGGGAAGATGCGCACAATCGGTCAAGACAAGCTTCTATTGCCAGAGTGAACCGCCACCATGGCAATATCATCCGATTGGGAAGCGTCACCCTGGTAGCGCTTGAGGGTTTCCAGGAGCAGGTTACAGGTCTCCTGTCCACCTCGGCCAGCCAGGGAAGACAGCGCTTGGTTCAATTGCGCGTGCCCGAACTGTTCTCCCTGCGGGTTGGCACAGTCGGTTACCCCGTCAGTGAAAAATAACAGCGTGGCTCCCATTGGCAGGCTTATTTTTTGCTCATCCATCAGAGGGGCATCCAGGATCCCGATCGGCTGTCCTGCTCCTTGGGGAATGCTTATTACCCGGCCCTCGGCCGTAACCAGCACTGGCAATTCGTGACCGGCACGGGCAAGTTCCAATTCCCCGCTACGGGTGTCCAGGATCCCAAATAATACCGTCACGAACTGGTCTGCCTGCTGTAACTTGATCAGGTGACGATTGGCCCTCAGCAGGATTTCTCCGGGTGAGCCGCCATGCACCGCTTCCGCCATGATCAGGGCATGGGCACGCGCCATGAAGATGGCTGCGGGAATGCCCTTATCCGTCACATCGCCGATCAATACGCCGATCCTGTCATCTTCCAGCGTAAAGATATCGTATAGGTCCCCCCCCACTGTGCGAGCGGGTACCATGCAGGCTCCAAAATCGTAACCCGGGCCCTGCGGCAATTCCTGTGGCAGGAGGCTGTTCTGGATCTCAGCTGCCACTTGCAGCTCCTTTTCCAGTCGCTCCTTCTCAATGATCTGGGCTTGGGCTGCCTTGAGCTCATCATAAGCCTTCTGCAACTGGTGATTCTTCTCCTGCAATTCCCGGAAAGCAGAGCTGTTGGTGGCATCCAGCCTGCGGGTCAGGGTGCGGACCATGGTATCGGCCAGTTTTGGCTGGCGCAGTAGGAGAGCGTCAAAGTCAACCCGGGTCATCATCCACAAGCGTGCCGTGCCGGTGGCGCGAATGGAGGCAGTGCGCGCCCGCCCGGGGATCAGGAGGCTCATCTCGCCGAAAAATTCACCCGGACCGAGCACAGCCAGCAGTTTTTCGTCCGGCTCGCCCATGCCCATGAGCACCTGTAACTCGCCCTCCAGCACCACGAACAGGCTGTCCCCTTTTTCATCTTCCCGGAAAAGGATCTCACCAGGCTGGAGGTGCACGACCTGGAGCGTCGTGGCCAGGTTATCCAGTTCACTGCGGGGCAGATCGCTCAGGAGAGGGACTTTTTTAAAGAGAATGGTTTGAGCCATTTCACACCTCTAAAATGCAAGGATTATTTTTTAGGGAAGGGCAGCGCCTTATCCAGCACACCCAAGCCAACCCCGGAAGCGATCAGAATAACAATAATAACAGTGATTACGATAATGAAGAACAGGCCAAAATAATTCAGGACCAGTCCCCATACCGCCCGGCCGCGACCGGGAGCGTGACTCTGTTTGATCTGACCGAGAGCCAGATGGCCGGTCACGATCCCTACCAACCAGAGGGCAAAAGGAGCCACATCCAATATTGTCGAACATATTGCACTGGCCCCGGCGGTAAAAGCAGCCAGCAACAGGCCGAGGGTCAGGTCAAAGCACCATTGGAGCAGGTAGATCGCCCAGCCCAACAAGCCCAGGGTCAGGCTGGTGGTCGCCAGTCTATTTTTCGGCAATGCCATCTACACCAGCTTGCTTCGTAAAGAACGAAAGAGCAATGATAAACCCAGTACCCCGCCGATGATCACCGCCGCCATGACCAGCGACTGGCCTCCCAGCAGGATGAAGACGGCCAGGGCAATCGACGCGCCCTGGAAAACCAGCAGCCCCCAGCGTTTCCAATGCCAGAGGGCCAGGCTGCCCAGGTAACACAGGAAACCCAGCGCGGCGACGGATTCCACCACCCAGCCAGCCGGTGCATTGGCGTCGCCCGGTGCAGGATATTTCAACAGGCCAGTAAACATCACCAGCAGGCTGTCGAACAACACCAGCAGCAGGAACATGTTCAGCATTTGTCCGGCACGGCGATTCTTGACTCTCGGTCGCGTCATCAGCCAGTAAGCTGTGAACAGGAGTATCCCCGGGATGAACAGTTCCAAGAAAAGGCTGAATTGAGTGGTCACCGCGGCATTCATCTGGCAGCTCTCCCGGTAAGCCTTGACATAATCCGGGCTGTATTGGGCAAAGATGGTCGCTGCCGGGTAGCAGGAGGCGATGCGCGCAATATAGGCAACAAAGCCGGCAATGAGAAGCAAAATACCAACCACAAGCATTACAATCTTCCAATTCTTCATTGATTTCTCCAAAATAAGGTGAAGTCTACTTGCTGCGCAGGTCCAGCTCTTCTTTCCCGCCCAGCCGCTCCTGGATGCGGGCCACCACCACTTCCAACGCCATGGGTTGGTTGACGTAGTCCAAGTCATCGGTGCGGATGGTCAGCACGGGACAAAGGTCAAAGGCACGCATCCACTCTTCATAGAATGAATCCAGCAGGGAAAGGTAACTGGCAGAAATGCCGGTTTCCATATTACGGGCGCGGCGCTGGATGCGCGCCATCAACACTTCCACCGGGCACTTTAGATAAACCAGCAAATTTGGCGGCGGCAGGCTGCCCACCACCAGGTCGAACAGGTTGCGATAGGCCAGGTAGTCGCGCTCGGCCAGGTTCCCCATATGGTGCAAAGCACGCGAAAAAATAAAAGCATCCTCGTAGATGCTCCGGTCGAGGATGGCAGAACGCGGGTCGTGTGCCGCTTCAAGATACTGGTCAGCCCGGTGACCGAGGAAATAGATCTGCAGGTGGAACGACCAGGCACGCATATCGGCGTAAAAATCCGGCAGGTAGGGGTTATCAGCCACGGACTCAAAATCCGTGCGCCAACCCAGCCGCGAGCCAATGCGTTCGGTGAGGGATGTTTTCCCTGCCCCGATGTTCCCGGCCACCACTACCAGTCTCTTGGACATACGGCTGCCTCCATTTTCCCAATTGTACACGAAGTTCAAGCCTGCGCCTCTACCATTTCAGGCGGATGGGTGATATAGTCATTTATATTAACCAAAGGAGACCAATTATGGGAATATTCGGTAAAAAACCTGTTTCGAATGTGCCTGCGGTTTCTGCGCAGGAATTAGTGACCCGTTTGGTAGCGCTCAACCGCCCAAGCGCCCCTTACCAGATCGTGGATGGCCGCGCCGAGAAGGTGGACCTGATCGCCGAGTGGAAGATCGTGGATGCCCAATGGTACGAAATTTTTGCCAAAGCCAGCCTGACCAAGGTCTTTCGCATCTACCTGAAACTCGACCCGGAGAAAAACGAACTGCGCACCCAGGATCACGAGTATACAGTGGCATGGCGGGCAGGTGTGCCGAGTCTGTCTCTGGCTGTCAGTTCATTCAAGGGACAGATGACTTCTGTCGAATTTGGAGCGGCATACGCATTCACCGAGGAACTTTCACCGGGGCAAGTATACAAGTACCGCTTCAACACGAACGAACTCAAGAAACCCATCCAGGAAGCCACCGCAGCCAGCGGATGGACTTTCAAAGGTGTGAGCTTTGGAAAATTATAACAACGTTGAACCAACCCCAGATTGATCAAATGACGGTCATCTTCCCATCAAAGATGACCGTCATTTGATATTTCGAACCCTATTCTTGCCGGCGGATCTCCGGTAAGAAGATCCCGATTGCAACTACAAAGACGAACAGGATCGCTGCGCAGATAATGACTGTGGCTGGCGAACCCAGTTTCTCGGCAATGCCACCCGCCAGTAAAGCACCGATGGGTATAAAGCCATTGAATACCAGGGCATAGACTCCCATCACCCGGCCACGCAAATTATCCGGCACATCGGATTGGATCAGGGCATTGCTGTTGTTGGTCATCATCATCATCCCCCACCCGATCACCCCCAGGATTGCCAGGGAGAGCGGCAGCCAACGCACCCAGGCGAAGACGAACATCGCCACAGGTGCGATCAAAAAGCCCACCATCCATAATTTGCCCCGGATCCTATGCCTGGTCATGGATGCCAGCATGAGCGCACTGATCAACGCTCCGAAACCTCTGGCAGAAACCAGCAACCCATTGGTGACTTCGTTCCCATGCAGTACATCCGTAGCCCAGGCAGGCAGCAGATTCATCAGCCCAAAACCGAACATGGCCACCAGACCCACCGAGCAGGTCAGGATGAGCACCATGCGGTTGGTAAATACATAACGCAACCCTTCGCCGATCTCCGCCAGGGCATTTGACCGGCGCACCGGCTGCACATCTACTTTAATGTGCATGAGCAGCAGAGCCACGATCACTGCTATGAAGGAAATCCCGTTCAGGATGAAACACCAGGCCGGCCCAAAAGCGGCATAGGTGAGCCCGGCCACGGATGGACCAACCACGGTGGCGATGTTGAACATGGTTGAGTTCAGGGCGATGGCATTGGTCATTTCCTCCCGCGGGACCATTTCCATCACAAATGAAACGCGCGCCGGGGCGTCAAAAGCATTGGCTACCCCCAACAGGAATGCCAGGATAAGGACATGCCAGGGTTTGACAAGATTGGTAAAAGTCAGTCCGCCCAGGATGAATGCCAGGACCAGCATCGAGGTTTGGGTGATGACCATCAGGTTCCGGCGGGGGATGCGATCAGCCACCACGCCACCGAAGAGAGTGAAGAGCCAGGTGGCCACCCCACCCACGAATGCAACCAGGCCAAGGTATGCAGTGGACTGGGTAAGCTGGTAGATCAGGTATCCCTGGGCAGTACTCTGCATCCAGGTGCCCATCAGCGACACGACCTGGCCGAAGAACCATAGCCGGTAGTTGTAATGCTTCAGGGCAGCAAAGGTCTCCTGCACACGCAGGGGAATTTTCCCCTTCTGCATATTTTCGTTACCGATCAAAAAACACCTCGATGCAACTAATTCGCCGGGTTACCTGGCAAGGCAGAATGATACGCTTCTTGTCTTAACACAAAATTAGCAGAGTTTTATCCCTGCCGATTCTATCTCATTTGTTACTTCGTTGTTTAGCACTCACTATATCCGCAGGAATAACACTTGCGGCAGCCTTCTTCATTCACCATGGTGGCCTCGCCGCACTCAGGGCACAGGTCACCCATCTTCACAACCGGGACGGCAGGTTCAAGCTGCGGGAAGAACCCACTATCTTTGGCAAGCACGGGATCTGTTTTTTCATCGGAATCCACCACCTGATGCGTTTTCTTGCCATCCAGATATTCGTTCAGCACCTGTCCCACTCCGTCTGGCAGTGAGCGCACCCGGTTCGGACCAAAGCCCAGTGAGCGTCCGCCGCCAATGCCGGAAAGCTGGCGTACCACTTCGGCCAGCCGTTCACGCGGTGCGATGGGGGAGGCCAGTCGCAGGATGTACGAGATGAGCCGTCCAATGGCTTCCGAGACGGCAGCAGTTTCAGAGCCAGCCTTGGCTGTGTTGATGAAGACCTCGAACGGCTGTTTACCGCCATTCTCGTTGACCGTGATAAAGGCTTTTCCGAGCGGCGTCTCGACCCGGAAGGTGCTGCCGGGGAGCAATCGCGGGCGCGGTTTCTTGGATTCGTGCCAGGCAGCCAGTTGGGTGGCGATCTCTGTCTCCGAGACGGGTTTCCCACCACCTTTGTTACCAAAGGGCAGAATAACCGTCCCGGTGGGAACAGCAGGGGTCTGTTTTTTCTGGGCGGTGGCCTTGGTTTCCAACACCACCTTCTCGCGTGAGCCGGTCACATAAACCGTGATGCCCTTGCAGCCCAATTCCCAGGCCAGCAGGTAGGCTTCAGCCACGTCTTCCACGGTGGCGCCCTCAGGAAAATTGATCGTTTTGGATAGCGAATTGTCTACAAACGACTGGAGAGCAGCCTGCATATGGACATGTTCTTCAGCAGAAATATCGCCTGCCACCACAAACACATTGCGCAGGG
>CAIKOL010000050.1 GCA_903829085.1 uncultured Anaerolineales bacterium
ATCCCGCAGATCCGCGGCATGTACAACGGCGACCGTTCCCGCAAGGAGACCCTGGTGGAATACGGTTTCCGCCTGCCCTCCGCGCTGGATAACCGCCCGCTCAAGTTCGACGAGTTCGAGCAGGTGATGGGCAACACCATCTATACCTCCGCCACTCCCGGCCCCTACGAGATGAGCCACGCCCAACAGGTGGTGGAACAGATTATCCGCCCCACTGGCCTGGTGGACCCGGAAGTGGAGGTACGCCCCACCAAGGGGCAGGTGGACGATCTTGTAAAAGAGATCCGGGCGCGGGTCGGGAACGGGCAGCGCGTGTTGGTCACCACCCTCACCAAGCGCATGTCCGAAGACCTGTCGGAATACCTGATGGAACTCGGCATCAAGGTGCATTACCTGCACTCGGAAGTGGAGACGCTCGAACGTATCGGCATCCTGCGCGACCTGCGCCTGGGCGTGTTTGACGTGATCGTGGGCATCAACCTGCTGCGTGAGGGCCTGGACCTGCCGGAGGTTTCACTTGTGGCGATCCTGGACGCCGACAAGGAAGGCTTCCTGCGCTCGGATACGGCTCTCATCCAGACCACCGGGCGCGCCGCCCGCCATATCGATGGACGGGTGATCATGTACGCCGACCGCATCACCGATTCGATGAAGCGCGCCATTGATGAGACCAGCCGCAGGCGCGCCAAGCAGGTGCGCTATAACCAGGAACACGGCATCGTGCCGGTCAGCATCCACAAAGCCATCCGCGACCTGACCGATCAAATGTCGCCCAGGGCGGTGTCCGAGATGAAGGGCGAATACAAGACCGGCAAGCACAAGGATGTGACCTCCTCCGGTGAACTGCAGAAGGTCATCGCCGAGATGGAACGGCAGATGAAGGAAGCCGCCAAGAACCTGGAGTTCGAACGCGCCGCTGCCTTGCGGGATGAGATGTACGAGTTGAAGTCCATCCTGGCGGATGATCAAAATCTGAAACCCTGGGAGCGGCTGAAGCTGCTGGTGGGTGAAGACTAGTGCCTGAAGCCTGCGAGCCCGTACCTGCGATCAGCGCACCTCGGAAAAGCTCAGTAGAAAATAGAGGAGAACAACCATGGATATGAAAGGACATATCTTGACCGCGCTGCGGGAGCAATTCGACCTTTGGGAAGAACTGTTGGCGGGTTTGAGTGAGGAACAGATTCTCACCCCGCATTTACCTTCCCCCTGGTCCAGCAAGGATAACCTCACCCATTTATGGGCCTGGCAGCAGCGTTCCATTGCCCGCCTGGAAGCCGCTCTTTCCAACCGTGAGCCGGTGTTCCCCAGTTGGCCTGCGGAACTGGACCCGAATTTGGAAGATAATATCGACCAACTCAATGCCTGGATCTATGAGACCCACCGCCAAGAACCCTGGTCACAGGTCTACCAGAATTGGAAAGTGGGGTTCCTAAAATTCCTGGAATTAGGTGAAAGGATTCCTGAGCGCCACCTGCTGGATGCGGGCAGATACCCCTGGTTGAATGGTCTCCCGCTCGCATTCATTCTTCTGGCGTCTTATGATCATCATCAAGAACACCTGGAAGAACTGCATGCCTGGCTGCAGGCGCAAGGAAAAACGAAGAGCGCCGGTTGAGACGATCCTGGAACGAATAGATTAGACGCCTTGATAAGAATCAAACAGGGGCGACCCAATGGATCGCCCCTGCATAATAAAATCCTTCTCGGAGAGCCGCTGGTTCAGGCAATTTCAAGCGCCAGGAGTTTCCCGGCTTCCGCCTCCCGGTGGTACGCGTCATACCGCGGGATCTCGAAAATGGCACCCCGGCCCCTGTAAAGGATTTGGAACCTGACGCCACCAACGAGGTCTTGGTGCCTCCTAATCCTCATCGTCATTCTTTTGGAATATATCATCGAAGGGAACAAGCAATTCGTGCGCCTGCTCCACTTTCTCTTTGGGAATAAAGATCTCGACGCGCGCGGATGCAACCGAATAGGCTGAATGCGATACAGATTCCTCGACCAGTTCCACATCAATGCCTTCGGCTTCCAGGAAGCTTTCAATGATATCGGCTTCTGCACGGCTGTTGGCTTCACCGATTTTTACGTATTTCATTTTATCCATTTTTACCTCCGGGACATATTTCTTCTTTCATTAAACTCAGCAGATGTATCTTTGCCTGACCCATCAGTGGACCGCAGGTTCGATTATACAATACCCGTGGGCACAAAAATTGCGCTCCTACAGGGTAAAAAGGCGCAATTTGCGCCCGTGACGGGTATATAACCAAACGGATCGTAGAGCTGCCGACCCCGTGCTTTCGGATTTCCAACCTGCCCTTCGCTTTCATTTCCAGCCAAGTTCGCCGCGCAACGGGACGAATGCCACTGCCAGGTCAACCCTGCAATGGAATTCCTGTCCTGTCCTGTTCCAGACTTCCAGGTGCTGGGAACCACGCCCCCCCACCGGGAGCACCAACCGGCCTCCATCGGCAAGCTGGTCGAGCAGCGGCTGCGGTACCGACGGGGCGGCCGCGGCCACCAGTATGCGATCATAGGGTGCAGCCAGCGGCCAGCCCAGCGATCCATCCCCGGGGTGCACATGAATATTGGGATAACCCAGATCGCTCAGGATCCTGGCAGCCTGGTCAGCCAGCTCCGGGATCAATTCCACAGTATGAACTTCTGAGGCCATCTGCCCCAGCACTGCAGCCTGGTAACCGGACCCTGTGCCGACTTCCAGAACACGGTCGGTGGGCTCCAATTCAAGCAATTCGGTCATCAAGGCCACGATATAGGGCTGCGAGATCGACTGTCCGTACCCGATGGGCAGCGGGCCGTCTGCATAAGCCCAGGCCAGGTCGTCAGGAGGCACAAACCTGTGCCGCGGCACGGAGTCCATGACTGCCAGCAGGTGCGCGTCCAGCACGCCGCGGGCAGCTATCTGGTCCTCGACCATGCGCTTGCGTGTAATCCGATACTCATCTTCATTCATGTGGATCTTCTTTGTAAGCCTATTGCAACCGTTCAGCGATCTGGCGGTCCACTTTGCCCATTGGGTAGTTATCCAGTTCCACCGGAGTTACCCAGGCCAATTCAGCAGCTTCAAGCGGACTTGGCTCGCCACCTGCCAGTTCACACATGAAGGCGTGCAAGGTGATGCGAAAGTGGGTATAAGCATGCCGGTAGATCCCGAAAGCCTCCCCCACATTGATTTCCACTCCAAGTTCCTCCCGGATCTCGCGAACCAGGCAGGCATCCAGGCTTTCGTCCGGCTCAACCTTGCCGCCGGGGAACTCCCACATACCCCCCAGCAATCCTTTCGACGGACGCTTGGCCAGCAATAGCTTTCCATCCCTCGTAAGCACAGCCGCGGTGACGGTGTAATGCGGCACCACAGGTTTGGGTTTCAGCACCGGGCGCTCTTCCTGGTGGCCAAGCAGGCGCGCCTTGCAAAGATTGCACAACGGGCAGAGCAGGCAGACCGGGTTACGCGGCAGGCACAGGCTGGCGCCCAGGTCCATCAGTGCCTGGTTGTAATCCCCGGCATGGCCTTTTGGCAGGTATCTTTCGGCCAATTCCCAGAGGGTCTTCTCACCTGCCGGGGCATCGGCAGGTTCAGCCACATCAAAGACACGCGCGAAGATTCGCCGAAGGTTGCCATCCAGCGTGGCTTCATCCAGGCCAAATGCCATCGAAGCGATTGCGCCAGCCGTGTACCTGCCAAT
>CAIKOL010000051.1 GCA_903829085.1 uncultured Anaerolineales bacterium
GCTCGTGCGTATCGCCCTGCCCGGGGAACCCGGAGCGGATGAAATACAGCGGTACTGCGCGCACCTCGGGCAGGGTGCCGCCATGCATGCCGTCGGCATTGATCCCGTGGTCGGCGCTGACCAGGATGGTGTAGCCTTGCTCCATCCATTCCGCCAGGTAGGTTGACAGCCAGACGTCCTGGCGGATGGCCTGGTTGCGGTATTCGCTGGAATCAGCTCCGTGGGTTTCACCGGCGTGATCCATCCCCATCGGATGGACCAGCAGGTAATCGGGTTTATATCTGCGCACCAGCATCCCGGCCGCGGCAAAGAGTTCAATATCCGGGTAATCATCCTGTGTGTAAAAACGCCCGTGCTGGATGGGCAGGCTGTCGTTGTCCACTTCCCGGTCTTCGATTTTGTCATAGGGAGACCGGTTGTAAAGTTCCGAAACCCAGTAGTAGGCTGCGGCCGCCGTGGTCAGGCCGGCTACGTGCGCGCAGCCGAAGATATTCGGTTTTGTTGAAAGCCGCACGACCAGGTTGGAGATGATCCCATGTTCGCTGACGGGCAGCCCGGTATGGATCGTCTCGTACATGGGCCGCGACCGGCTGGGCAACTCGCCAGTCACTTTGTACAGGCTGGCGAGTTTTGCTTCCACCAAATGGCCCAGGTATCCCATGCCGGCGACCGCAGTATCATAGCGCAGACCGTCGGAGAGCACGAGGATGACTTTACTCAAATCTTATCTCTATAATATAAGACCTATCCGAAAATTCAAGAGAAGTACGCATTTTGAGTGAATGCGGCTTCGCCGCACACACTCAAAATGCGGTTCTTTGTAGTAATTTTCGGTTGGCACCTAAGTCAAGGATGTATCTTATTCATAAGTGGGGGAAGAGTGGGGGTGTGCGTGCAGCGTTGCCGCACGTACACCTCCGCTCCCCAATTTATTGAGAAGTTACTCGAACATCAACCTTTCAAAACCAGGACCGCTTCGCGCGAGCAGGTGATCTGGGCCTTATCGCCAATCCTGGGCAGTTCCAGGAATGGATTGTTGAACGTATCCATATAGAAGTGGTTAATGCCGACCAGCAACTGGATGCGGACAACGGAACCGAGGAAGGTAATATTCTCGATCGCGCAATCGATGACATTCGCTTTTCGTTCCTGGGCGATAAAATTGAAACGCTCAGGGCGGATGGCGATGGTCACCTTGTCCCCTGCATGCTTATCTGCCAAATCCTCGGCCGTTTCCAGGGTAACCCCGTCTATTTTCAAGAGGCGTTTGAGCGGGTCAACCACTTCGGCAGTGGTGGTGTTCAATGTACCGACGAAACTGGCTACAAAGGCGGTTTGCGGGAAGTTGTAGATCTCGAAGGGCGTGCCAACCTGCTCGATCTTGCCCTCGTACATGACCACGATGCGGTCCGAGATGGACAGGGCTTCTTCCTGGTCATGGGTGACATAAATGGCGGTGATGCCCAGCTTGCGCTGGATGGCGCGGATCTCGGCCCGCAGTGAAACGCGGATCTTGGCGTCCAGTGCCGAGAGAGGTTCATCCAACAAGAGCACCTGGGGATGATTAGCCAGGGCGCGCGCCAGGGCCACACGCTGCTGCTGGCCACCCGAAAGCTGGTGCGGGTAGCTCTTGCCCTTTTTCTCGAGGTGGATCAGGGCCAGCATTTCTTCCACGACCTTATTAATCACATCCTTGGATTCCTTGCGAATGCGCAAGCCATAGCCAATATTTTGGGCAACGGTCATGTTCGGGAAGAGGGCATAAGCTTGAAAGACCATGCCCACGTTGCGCTGGTTGGGAGCCTTGTTGGTGATATCAATCCCATCAATGGTGACCTTCCCAGAGGTGGGGATCTCAAAACCGGCGATCATGCGCAGGGTGGTTGTCTTTCCGCATCCGGATGGGCCAAGGAATGAAACGAATTCACCCTTTTCCACTTCCAGGTTAAAATCACAAACCGCATTGGTTCCAGCAAACTGCTTACAGATATTTGTTAGAGACAGATGTGTCATAATGTTTCGCTCTCGGATGATTTAGTGCCCGCCGCCGACCTGGGCTTGCCCACGACCGCGACCGACCAGATCAATGATCCCCAATGCTCCCCAGGTAAGTGCAAAGCTGACGATAGCCATGGCGGCCGGCTCATAAGCCTTCTGTTGGATCTGGTAAGCCATGTAGGGGGCAAAGGCCGGTTTGGCCAGATA
>CAIKOL010000052.1 GCA_903829085.1 uncultured Anaerolineales bacterium
GGTCTGCAATGATGCGTAACCGATATAGCACCTTCGCATGTTAAAAAAATTGTAGACATGGGCATACGATGATTGCCACTTTGTATTAGAGACAGTTGAATTCAGCTGATTAATGTAGCTGTTTGATCGAGGGGAATCCTGTTTGCTTGACAAGCTCAAGCCCATTTTGAAGATGGACAGGTTGGACTGATTGATCAGGGGGTGTATGCTGCCGATTGGTGAGCTTTACAGGAACTGGCACTGATACTCATGATAAATTCATGACTTGTCATTCCTGCCCCTGATCATCAAATTTTTTACCGCATTGAAGTGACAGTGGAAGCTCGGATAATTTATTCCAGTCTGCTGTTCTATCTCAAGAAAAGTCCTGAATTCAGTCCTTCCAGGTAGCTCGTGCCGGTTCAGAATCCGATTCTCCTTTTTTATTTTCCCAGATAGGATAAAGGGGGAATGAGCATTATTTGGTCATGACTCAACTTTCGCACACCCTTGAGTGTGTCCATATCATTGATAATTAACAAGAAGCTGGTTGTATTTTGCCTGGAAGAAGCAGCCGGGCTTTGTAAATCGGCGGTAATGCTTCCAGGAATCGTTCCACGAGGGAACGTATTAGCTCTTTGGAAATACCAACAATGGTACTTAATGCCTGTTCAAGCAACGTGAGCAAGAGCGCCACTGCTTCAGCGTAGCCAGCCTGCTTCAGTTCTTCACAAGAGGCGTGGAACAACGATCCAAGTGTGCGTGGATCCTGGTTCGTCCTCTTGGCTAAGGCCAGCATGATATATCGGCAGCATACCGTGGTGGCATGGGCGACAAGCGCGTCATAGGAACGCCCCTGACATTCTTTAGCAAGACTGAGAAACGACTTGGCCACCTTGAAGAACACCTCGATGTCCCATCTGCGTTTATAAGCCGTGACGATCTCCTCATCGCCCAAGGTGGTATCGGTGGACAGCAGGGCCAGCCACTTTTTGCTGCGCCTGTCCCGGACAAACACAATCTTTGCCGATACAGGGTTTCCCTTGTCATCCTCGCCGATCTCGACTGCGACCGAGGCAAGAATCTTTGCGCGGCCCCGTCGCTTACGGATCTTCCTGTATATGGCCGCCAGATGGAGATCTTCCCCCTGGTAGCGATAGAATATCTTTTCCGTAACCTTGAGCATGCAGAGGGTATGCATCCCCTTGGCAAGCAATTTTCTCATGGTTGCGGGATAGGCAAACCAGCTGTCGAACAGAAGGTGACTGGTTTGAATCCCGCTTGCCATGGCCTCGGCCACCATCTCGACAAGAACATCGGTTGCCTTGCGGATGCCCTCCCGGCGACGTTTTGCTCCGTTGGTGCGACGGTCAAGGTCTGTCCGCAATGGAACCAGCCGGTTCTTTTCCTTGCTGGAAGCCAGCAGCGCACAGGAGACAGGCAGAAAACTGATGCCGTCGGACCATCCCAGGGTGAGCATCCTAAAGCCGCGGTAATACCGATTGTCGGTATGGTCAAAGACCCGCGAAAGCAACTCGACATGCTTGCTCCGATTGCGGCGGTAAAGCGTATCATCGGCAATCAATACCTTCATGTTGGCGGCGTCGGTCAAAGGCTCAAGCTCTTCGCGGATAACTCGGGAACTCAACAGGAGAAGGAACCTGCGCCAATTGGTATGGACCGAGTTGAGAAACCGATACACTGTGTCCTTGGCCATGCCGCAGCTTCCACCTGCTTCAATGGTGCGGAACAGGTTCTTTCCGGTAAAGATCAGCGTGAACAGTACGCGGAACACGGCGACCGGAGAAACGCCCTTCTCCTTGTTGATATTGCTTCGCTTCAACAGGCTGCCCATTTTTTGATTGAGAAAGAACTGATGAATCTTGTTTTCACAGGAAACGATGTCTGTTACAATGCGGTCCATAGCGTCACCTTTGCGGTTAATGGATTTTGTTGGCGAATAAAACCCTTTATACCATACATCGTGACGCTATACTACTAACAATTACAACATATTACACAATTTTCGCTCCTGCGAAAGTTGAGATA
>CAIKOL010000053.1 GCA_903829085.1 uncultured Anaerolineales bacterium
CGTATTGCAGGCTGACAGGGCGTGGTAGGTCCATGCGCCGCTGCCGGTCGGTAGATCGAGCAGGACGACCGGGACCAACTGCTGGTAGGAACTGGCGACCAGGTTGCGTATGGATTTACTGACATCTTCTGCGCTGGTGCTTGCTTCGGTCCCCATGGAGCGGACGCTGCGCCGCTCCGCCTCCTGGTAGCCGCTATCGTCCTGGGGGGCCAGGATGATGCGCAGAGTCTCGCCCACTGCCTGGGCGGAATTCTCAAAGCCCTGTTTCCCTGGCTGGAGGAAAAATTCGCGGGCGTTGGGAGTTTCCCGGATCTTGAAGTGCAGGGGGCTGCAGGAGCGCTTGTCAAAGCTGAACAGGAGTGTCCGGATGGCCCGGCGCACGCCCATTTCGTAGGCCAGCGCCTCCGCCAGCGTGGTGCGTCCCACGCCACCCTGCTCAGAGACGATCCCCATCACGCGTGTCCCAATGGCAATGGCAGTGGATGGAGAAGCCCCGGCGCTTAAGTGGGTGACTGCGCTGCCCCGGACGCTGGTCAGGGCGTTTTCGGTCTGCATGATCGAAAAGGCGGCATTCTGGACTTCGCCGGGGATGAACGGGGCGACAAAGGTTTTCCTTACCCGCTCGATCTGGGCGAACTGTCCTTCAATGGTGGCCCACGAAGTTGGCAGGAGCACGATCGCCAGGGCGGTTTTCAGGCTGCCGAGGAACCTGGCCGCTTCTGCGGGCCCGGGGAAGAGTTCTGCATAGACGATCAAGACCTGTGGTTCGCCGGTTCTCGTATTTTCCACGAGCGCCGCAAAGGTCGTGGAAATCACGACCAGTGAAAAGCGCGGGTCGGACTGCAGGGGAATGGAGAAGTGCGAGGTGAGGTCGCCGACGTTTGAACCGGCCAGCCCAAGAAGGATCTTATCTGCCATGATAGGTTCTGCTCCTATTTTCTTAGAGGGTCAAGCGATCACGGGATGAGTTTGTAGCCGGTGAGCGCTTCGTATAGTTTCGCCAGGTCAATTCCCGGGGCATTGATATCAAGCGTGAGGCCGGAAGCGGGTTCGAGCACCATATGGAGGGTGGCGACGTTGTTCAACAATGCCAGGACTTCAGCGGGACTGGCGGACACGCCGGGTGCAATCTCGGTGGGGAGGATGGAAGCCTGCAGGAGAATAACGTTGTCGCTTTGAGAGGAAGAGCTGGTCCGGGCTGGCAGGTAGCCATCGCTGCTGGTGCTGCTGACCTCCTCGTAACGGAAGGCTTGCGGCACGACCAGGACTTTCAACCCTGAGACCGCCACCCGCGCGGCTGGGGAGATGGGTGGTTGCTGTGTAGCCGTGGGGGCAGGGGTGGGGGTCGGTATTGCCTGCCCGTTGTAGGTGAGATCTGCCGGAGAAAGGGTGGGAGCCAGGCCCAGGTCGGGAGCGGCAGCAGCCAGGATACTCGCCTGGCCCTGTGGAATCTTGGAAGGATCGATGATGCCGATGATGGTCACGGTCTGCCCGGGACGCAGGACGCCAGCCAGGCCGGTGGCCTGGTCCACCCGCACGGCAATGGCGACTGTCTCCGGTTCGAGCATGGCCGGGATACCCGAAGCAGTGGCAGCGTCTCCGACCACGTAGGAGGTGAGCGGGTCACCAGCGACGCGCGCTACGACCAGGGTCTTCCCGATCACGTCAGCGGTGTTGCTGTACGTTCCAGCGGGCAGGTTGCCCCGCTGGAGGGTGCGGACTTCAACCAGATCCTGGGTCAGCAGGGTGCCGGACATCAGGTCCTGTTTGGCTACCACGACCTGGACCGGCCGGATGGTGCTGGTGAGCAGGATAAAGACGCCGATCACAACAGCCAGGGAAAGGACAAGCGGGAGGGTAATGCGTTTCATGGAGTTACTCCTTGATAGATCGGGTCAGAGAACAAGATGTTGATAATATTGCAGGATGTCGCCGTCACTTGGTTCGGTCACATCCAGCATCATGGGACGGATCAGGAACGGCTCGGCTTCAATGATGTCCTGGGTATAGCCGAGTTTCACGATGGACATGGCGATGGGCATGCGGGCCAGGAACCGGTCGTACTCTGAGTTGACAAAACCCTTGGTGCTGCGGGCCAGGTGGGCAAGCACTTCCTCGCGGTCATCGTCGCTCTTGGTCTGCCCAAAGAAACCGTTGTTGCACGAGGACAGGATCCCGGGCGGGATCTCGCTGATGGTCTGGGCCAGGATGTGCATAAAGCAGCGGTACTTGCGCCCGTCTCTCCACATGGTGGTGAA
>CAIKOL010000054.1 GCA_903829085.1 uncultured Anaerolineales bacterium
ATGAGAGTCAGTATCGGACAGGCTGCCAAAGAATTGGGTGTATCAAAAGAAACCCTGCGCCGCTGGGAAGCGGCTGGCAAGATCGAGGTGGAACGTACCCCAAAGGGACACCGACGCTATGATCTCTCCAAATTGCACGGCATCGTACCGCGCCCTCCACTCGCCGATCGCCTGACACTTGCATATGCGCGCGTATCCAGTTACGACCAGAAAGAAGACCTGGTCCGGCAGGTGGCGTTACTGGAATCGTATTGTGCAGCCAACGGCTGGACATACGAGGTTATCCAGGATCTGGGGTCTGGGCTGAACTACAATAAGAAGGGATTGCAACAACTCATCCAACGGATCTGCCTTGGGAAAGTGGGGCGATTAGTGTTGACTCACAAGGACCGGCTGCTTCGTTTTGGCTCGGAACTGGTCTTTGCCCTATGTGAAACGTACAACACCGAGGTTGTGATCATCAATCAGGGCGAGCAGCCGTTGAGTTTTGAAGAAGAACTATCCCAGGATGTACTTGAGATCATCACCGTTTTCTCCGCCCGCCTGTATGGTAGTCGCAGTCCCAAGAACCGCAAGCTGATCGAGACTCTGCGTGAGGCAGCCAAAGAGACATGAAGATCTTGCGTGCTTACAAGACCGAGCTGAACCTGAACAATACTCAGAAAACAGCCTGTGCCCGTCACGCTGGGGCGGCGCGTTGGGCGTACAACTGGGGATTGGCTCGCAAAATGGAAGCCTATCAAAATGGCGAAAAGGTTCCAACCGCGATCGACCTGCACCGGGAGCTGAATGCAATGAAGAAGGGGGAACTTTCCTGGATGTACGCAGTGTCCAAGTGCGCTCCCCAGGAAGCGCTGCGCAACCTGGATCAGGCCTATGCTCATTTCTTCCGGCGGGTGAAGGAGAAGAAAGCCGGTAGGAAGATCCAGGCAGGCTTCCCGAAGTTCAAGTCGAAGAAGAACGGGCTGGGCGGATTCCGGCTGACGGGTGCCATTCATATCTTTGAGAATGCCATCCAACTGCCTCGCCTGGGGCGCTTGCATCTGAAAGAGCGTAGTTATCTGCCGGTGGAGGGTGTTCACATGTTGAGCGCCACGGTGAGTGAACGCGCCGGACGCTGGTTCGTGTCGGTACAAGTGGAGATGGAGATACCCGACCTAAAAGCTACCGATAAGCCGGTAGTGGGGGTGGATCTTGGGATCCTGGCTCTGGCTACCATCAGCGATGGGACCAGGATCGAAAATCCGCGTGCCCTTAAAAGTGACTTGCGCAAGATCAAGCGGTTGCAGCGGATGGTTTCCAGACGACAGAAAGGGAGTGCCAACCGCAAGAAAGCGATCAGGCAACTGGCCAAGGCGCACCTGCGCATCGCCAATGTCCGTAATAACACGCTACATCAGGTTACCAGCCTGCTGGCGAGAACCAAGTCAGCAGTGGTTTTGGAAGACTTGAATGTGATTGGGATGGTGAAGAACCATGCCCTGGCACAGGCAATCGTGGATGTGGGATTCTTCGAGTTCCGGCGGCAGATGGTGTATAAGGGTCAGTGGTATGGCTGTCAGGTCATCCTGGCGAACCCGTTTTACCCCTCTTCGAAGCGTTGCTCGCAGTGTGGGCACATCCAGGCAACACTGGACTTGGGCACGCGTGTTTACATCTGTGATCACTGTGGCCTGACGATCGACCGCGATTTGAATGCTGCCATTAATCTTGAACAGTTGGCTACCGGGAGTTCCCCGGAAAGCTACGCCTGTGGAGAGAGTGTAAGTCCTGGTTACCAGGCTGTTCTCGTCGAAGCAGGAACCGAACAGCAATCTACCTGTGTGTAGAATTGTGCAGGTTTCGGAGAACGGCAATAAGGTTATTCGGGGTTATATACGAATATCACATTCTCACTTTGTCGCTTCGTAGTAGCATCCAGATTGACGCCCACAGCCTGTGAAGCAACTCCAACTGCAACTTCCCCGCCCGCCCCAGTTTCTACCGTAGCTGCAGCACGTATCTCGATATGAGAATTCGTCGCGATCTTGTTCCAGTCCGGGTTGCCGCCGGGAGAATTTAAGAGTTCCTTGACACGCTCGGCTGGCTCGTCAAGGGTATATTCTATCGTAATCGAGCCCCCTTCCTTCTGCGAAATACTAACTTTCGAAAGGTCTGTGTTCGGTAAGTACTTCTTGAGGTCTTCTATATTTACTTGGCCCTTCTGATTGGAATCTGCTGACAGTGTAACTGTGACCCTGGCACTGCTGGCTTTTGTCTGTAAATTACTGACATTCTCAAGTGTCGTCTGAACTTTTAAGCCGTGCTCATTCCCTATGAGATTTATGTTCCCTTCCGCATTCAAATCCACGTATTGTGAAGCTTCCCAACCTTGGGGAGTCTTTTTACAGGAGTATCCTCCCATCTCTTCAGCCTTGAGATCTACTCCAGCAACTTTTACGATCGCATGAACATCCACATTTCCTTTCCCTTCAACTCCCGTACCCGCCTTGATACCGACGATATTATCTTTCATGGTAAGCAGAGTCGGGGCAACCAGGGCATCTCCGCCAGCAATATTTACGATCCCCAGTGCTGACATAAAAGCGAACATCGTCGACATATCTCCTGGCTTTTTGGGGTCAAATTGGTACGTGACTTCCGCTGACCCTTTGACAAGTGCACTTGCTTTCGCATCGACACCAGCTCCGAAAGACTGTCCTCCGATATGCACTTCTCCCCTTTCTTCATATAAAGGTTCTTCAAGGCCTGCCCCCACCTCTCCTTTCAGCACCAACTGAAAGGTGTCATCGGAATTGCGGATAATGGATACAGTGGTACCCTTGGCAACTTTAAAGGATGCAGGAACATCCACCTCAGCCCCTGGAATGGTCACATCACCCTTGATTTCGAATTCAAATGCTTCGGTGGAGCCGGGGGAAAGGTGAGGGAGCACCATTCCGAGTGCCGAAACCACAGCACCGTCTCCCAACGCAATAACCTTATTGCCAACACCCTCAACAAACGCTAAAACATCTGATCCAGTCTTGTATAAAGCATGAATACCATCGTTGATTTTTTGAAGGAATGGGTCGAAAATTCCATGCCAGATTTGTTGTTCCCGTGTAAGAGGCGATATGGTTAAGCGACGACCGCTCCAGCCCTCGGCTGCTCCACGCAATCGAGCCAATCCTTTCTGGTCGATTTGTATCCACTCATCCACTTCACGCTGAAGACGCAAACCAAGTGTGCAGTCTTCTTCGGCCAGGATTGTTATCCGCTGGGTAAGAGATGAAAACTGACCGATATATCGCTCGCGATCCGACCCTTCCCAAGGTATCGCCCGAATCCTTCTTGACATGGTTCTGGTGTGGCCATCCAACTCTTCACCTGCCCAGATAAGTTGGGATGCGATCTGCAACACTCTCTCAGTATCCATATGAATAATCTTGCTCATTTGGCCTCTTCTCCTGAAAACCTGGCCTAATAAATCGGGGGGAAATTTCTAATCATAATCATCCCATAGCATATTTTACAAAGCTTTTCGTACGAGAGGCTTGGGTAAGCGCCTGCTGATATCTATTGGGATCATTGGCAAGCAGCAATAAATAATCAGCCAGGGCATCGGTAATGGATACCTGCGTCTTGCGCTCAATATCCAGGTACACTGGTGAGGAATTGGCCTCCAGGAAAACCCAGCGGCCATTCTCCTGCAGAATAAAATCGAGACCACCGAAGAATAATCCACATGCATGCATGAGCGCCAGGCTCTTCTGTGTGAGATCTTCTGTCACATGCTCTGCCAGATATACCTGTTCGCCGCGCTTGTAAGCTTGGTTTTCGCGATAATCTAGCGTTATGGAAGGAATTCGTACGCATGATACGACCTTCTCGCCAACAATGGTAACCCGCACCCCCGTCCCTTTGACATGCTCCTGGAAAATGACTGGCGAGGCCTCCAGCAGATCTAGTTCTTTGACAGCATTTTCGTCCAGCGCACGGCAGACCGCACCGCCCATGGCGGGTTTATAAACCACATCACCCACCTCTTTCCGAAATTCCAACACGCGTTCTTTCCGATTCGTGACAAGTGTGCGGGGAATATTCAGTCCCACCTGCCGGGCAACATCCAGCTGAAAAGTCTTTATCTGCAGGACACCGCCATGTTCAGGTGGATTAACGACCGGGATGCCACGCGCACCCCAGGAAAGCAGCATTGCCAGTTCGAACGAATACCGTTCCTGGCGATGCATGTATTCATTAAACCAATCGATAAAAAGCACGTACTGCTCATCTGCACGAAAAATTGGTGGTAAAGGCGACAG
>CAIKOL010000055.1 GCA_903829085.1 uncultured Anaerolineales bacterium
CACCCAGCTCAGCTTCATGATGTGGGGCGATCCAGCCGAACTGACGGTCTGGAAACAGATCGTCGCAGATTTCGAGGCAGCGACCCCGGGCATCACCGTTAGCGTGGAGGTTTCGGATTGGGATTCGTACTGGACCAAGCTCAAGACCCTGCTGGCAGCCAATACGCCACCCGATATGTTCGCCATTGACGCGCCTCTTTACCTGGATTACCAGAGCAAGGGGGTACTGCTGAACCTGCAGCCATATATTGATGCCAACCCTGGCATGCTGGACGGCCTGTATCCACAGACCCTGCAGGCGTACCAGACCCCGGATGGTTACTTTGGGCTGCCGCGCGATTTCCAGACCATTGTCCTGTTCTATAACAAGGCGATGTTCGACGCGGCTGGCATGGCGTACCCGAGCGCTGATTGGACCTGGGATGATCTGCGCGCAGCCGCCAAGAAGTTGACCCTGGATACCAACGGCGACGGCAAAACCGAACAGTACGGTTTCAGTTTTGATATGTGGGATATGGAACCCGGATACAGCGAAGCCATCTGGTCTTACGGTGGCGATATCCTCAACGCCGACCATACCAAGACCCTGCTTGGCGAGCCGGCCGCCCGCCAGGCCTGGCAGTTGCTCTATGACATGACCTTTGTTGACAAATCCGTCCCGGATTCGAACACCTCCGGGCAGTATGGCGGCGACACCTTCCTGGCTGGGGTAACCGCCATGATGCCCATGGGCCACTGGGCCGCACCTGGTTATGCGGAGGCCAATCTTAACTTCGACGTAGCGCCCATGCCCAAAGGCCCCGCCGGTCGCTTCACCAGCGTCAACAGCGCCGGTTTCGTGATCGCCAACGGGACCAAACATCCCGCTGAAGCCTTCTCCTTCCTCAAGTTCGTCCTAAGTACTGCCGGCCAGACCCGCCTGGCGGAACTGGGCTTCGCCTGCCCGGTACTCAAGTCAATTGCCGAAAGCCCAACGTTCCTGGACCAACAGATCAAGATCAACCAGCAGGTGTTCCTGGATGCGTTGGAATACGCCCACATCAAACCGGTCTTCAAGGGTTATGACGAGTGGGCTTCCGCCGTGGGTGATGGCATGGCTCCCGTCTGGCGCGGCGAAGCGGACCTGAACACAACCCTCGACCAGATCGTGATCGATGCCGACGCGGTTCTGGCGAAAAACAAATAACGTTTTTTCAAAACTGGGTGCAGATAAGGTTTCCTGCACCCAGTCCCCTGTTCTCATCTCTTTCCTGGAGGCCCTATGGATTTTGGTATCAAGCCACTCGGGCGCGAACGCCTCTGGTTGTTGATCCTGCTGTTGCCGACCCTCTTCGGCCTGATCTTCAGCGCGTTTGGCTCGCTTTTGGCGACGATCGGCCTCAGCTTTACAAACTGGGACCTGCTAACCAAACCCACCTGGGCTGGTCTGACCCATTACGCCGCCCTGTTTACGGATGCTAAATTCCTGAAGTCCCTGACCAATACGGTAGAGTTCTCGCTCATGTACGTCCCGGGTGTGGTTATTATTTCTCTGCTGGTGGCCATCCTACTGAACCGCAAGGTGCGCGGCATCGGCCTGTTTCGGACGGCTTTTTACCTGCCCGCCGTGACATCGGCAGTAGCCACCGCCCTGGTCTGGAACATGATCTACGGCAAGGATACCGGCATCCTGAACTATCTCCTAAGCCTGGTCCACCTGGCACCGGTCTGCTGGTTATGCACCGACCACGCCATGCTCTCGGTGGTGATCGTCAACATCTGGGGAGCGATCGGGGAGGGCATGATCATCTTTTTGGCCGGGCTGACCGCCATCCCACGTGAATATTATGAGGCCGCCACCGTGGACGGGGCCAATGAGTTGAACAAATTCTTTAAGATCACCCTGCCCCTGATCACCCCGAGCATCTTCTTCCAGGTGCTCATGTCGACCATCAATGCTTTCCAAGCCTATGATTACATCTACATGATGACCCGCCAGGGCCAGGGGGATAGTAACATCCCGGTGGTGGTTTTTTCGATCTACCGCAATGCCTGGTATTTTGGAAATTATGGTGGAGCGAGCGCCCAGGCAATCGAGTTGACCGTCATCGTGGCACTCCTGATGCTGGTCTACTTCTGGCTGGAAAAGCGTTTCGTGGTCTACGAATGATCAGGCCGGAGAATATACGATGACCCAGAAAAACCAGAAACTCCTGCTCGATCTGCTCTCCTACACCCTGCTCATCATCGGTGCCCTGTTGATGGTGGCTCCGTTCCTCTGGATGATCTCAACCTCCTTCAAGCTGCCTGCCGATCAATTTACCAAGACACTCATCCCGAACCCGGCCACCCTTAAGAATTACCAGGATCTGCTTTCCGTTGACCTGGATTTCCCACTGCTCTTCTTCAACAGTACGTTCATTTCCGTGATGACCACAGTTGGTCAGTTACTGACCTGCTCGATGGCGGCCTTTTGTTTTGCGGTGGTCAAGTTCAAGGGACGCAACCTGCTCTTTGGAGCCCTGCTGGCAACCATGCTGATCCCCTTCCATGTGACCTTGATCCCGAACTTCATCATCTTCCGTTGGTTGGGTTTGATTGGGACCAGCGTGCCGCTCTGGCTGCCAGCCTTCTGGGGTGGGGCTTTCGGCACCTTCCTGATCCGCCAGTATTTCCTGACCATCCCGCGTGACCTGGTGGATGCGGCCCGCGTGGACGGCGCTTCCTTGCCGCAGATCTTCTGGAAGATCTATATGCCGATGGCCATGCCTGCCCTGGCAGCCCTGGGTATTTTCACCTTCCAGGGCGCGTGGATCGACCTGCTCCACCCTTTGATCTACCTGCCAGCCGCACCCAATACCACCCTGACCGTTGGCCTGGCATTCTTCCAACAGCAGATGTCTCATGGCGGCAAATTCACAGTCCTGATGGCTGGAGCTTTCCTGAGTATCCTGCCATTGCTGTTGATCTTCTTCTTTGCCCAGAAAATGTTCATCGAAGGTGTGGCTTTAAGTGGTGTAAAACGCTAAAATAGTGGAGTGTGGATTTTCTTTTCTCATCTTCGCTCAATTCTGGTTATTGTTAAGGAGTACCCATGACAAAGATCACTTTCATTGGCGCTGGCAGCCTCGGTTTCACCGCCGGTCTCGTGCGTGACATCCTGACCTTCCCACTATTGGAAGACGCCACCATCGCCCTGATGGATATCGATGCCGAACGACTCGACTTTGCCCACAAAACCGTATTGAAGCTTATCGAGGCCGGGAAATACCCCGCCAAAGTGACCGCCACCCTCGACCGGGTGGAGGCGCTCAGGGATGCAGACGTGGTACTGACCACCATCCTGACCGGAACCACGGATACCTGGAAATACGATATCGAGATCCCCAAGAAATACGGCGTGGATATCAATGTTGGCGACACGCGCGGACCCTCGGGCATCTTCCGCTTTCTGCGCACCCTGCCACCGATGCAGGATATCGTGCGAGATATGGAAAAATACTGCCCGAATGCCATCCTGCTCAACTACACCAACCCGATGGCCATGCTTTGCGGCGCCCTTCAGCGCCAGACCCATATCCCGGTCACGGGACTGTGTCACTCGGTGCAGGGCACTGCCATGATGCTGGCAGTCTGGATCGGAGCGTTATGGCCGGAAGTGGATTATGTCTGTGCGGGCATCAACCACCAGGCCTGGTACCTGAAATACGATGTCAACGGGCAGGATGCTTACCCGCAGATCCACGCAGCCATCACCGGAAATCCAGATATTTACAACGAAGAGCAGGTGCGCAACGAGATGTACCTGGCGCTCGGTTATTATGTGACCGAATCG
>CAIKOL010000056.1 GCA_903829085.1 uncultured Anaerolineales bacterium
AGGAACAAATCACACAAGGCTTCATAGTTGTTGAGATCCAACCTGTCTTTCAGAATTACGTTGGTCCAGGGGTTATGAAATAATACGGACCTGTTTTTCGTGTCCAAAACAATAATTCCCAGTTTCAGGCCCTTCAGGATTTCAGTAAATATGGAATCCTGAAGGGTTTTGTTTTCTGGACCGGTTGCGTTGTGTTGGAACGGAAAGCTGCAAGTCATATGGCACCGAGTTCCAAAACCGACATCCTTAGTTTTATGGTAACTACTTGGGTCAATTCTATTTGATTACAATAATAAAAGCTGGACTCACAAACAATTTTCTGGCATATCAGAGTCATGCCAGAATCCTTCGTATGCCAAGGCCGGGTGGTTCAGCCCGCCGATATTCAATGGCTCCAATCATGGATAGTTGATCATCCGTCATGGAGTCGCTACCACCTTGCCTGTGAACTCTGCAAGCTCTGGGATTGGTCTACTCCGACCGGTCAGATCAAAGACTTCGCGGCGCGCAGCTTCCTTCTCAAACTCATGGCCCGCGGCCTCATCACTTTACCTCCGGTCAGAACGGAAAAACGAAGGGTGCGCGGCTATGACAGTCCGATTTCAGCCCCTACCGTGGAACTCCAACAACCATCGGCTATTGCTTCGAGTTTGGCGGAACTTACCCCACTCACGCTGATTATCCCCGAGTCCGGTTCTCCCGAAGAGCATCTATGTCATCACTATCTGGCAACCCATCATTATCTGGGTTTTCAGCGTACTGTGGGGGAGAACCTGAAATATGTGGTCAGGGACCGCCACGGACGCCATCTGGCCTGTATGCTCTTTGGGGCCGCTGCCTGGAAGACCAAGCCCAGGGATCTGTTCATGGGCTGGACTGATGACATTCGGACCCGCCGCCTTTCATGGGTGGCGAACAACACCCGTTTTCTCATCTTGCCCTGGGTCAGAGTACCTCATCTGGCAAGCCATCTGCTGGCCGCCATCCTGAATAGAATCAGCGCCGATTGGCAACACAAATACGGGCACCCACTTCACCTGATCGAAACCTTTGTCGAGCGTGACCGCTTCCAAGGCACCTGCTATAAGGCAGCCAATTGGAAACTGGTTGGGCAAACAACGGGGCGCAGTCGCCAGGATCGATATTCCACCATGAGTGTGCCAGTCAAAGACATCTATCTCTACCCCTTGACGCCCCGGTTTCGGGAGATTCTCTGCCATGAAGACCATCGCTGAACTGCACGACTGGGGTCAGCGGGACCTTGACGGTCTGGTTGCATATTGCGTAACCCTTCAGGAAAGGCTTGCTACCACCAGCCGCAACAGCAGTAAGCCTCCCTCTCATGACGGCTATGTCAAGCCCAAACCCAAAAGCCTGCGAGGTAAAACAGGAAAAAAATCAGGTGGCCAACCAGGGCATCCTGGGGCCACGCTTGAACCGGTCGAGAAACCAGACAAGATCGAAGTTCATCCTCTTTCGAGTTGCCCGTGTGGGTGTGGCAGCGATCTCAGCGAACAACCGGTCCTGGATTATAAATCCCGCCAAGTATTCGAGCTGCCCCCGCAAAAACTCATAGTTACTGAGCACCGTGTCGAGGTCAAACTCTGCCCTATTTCCAGAGAGCTGGTCCACACCCCTTGGCCGATCGGTATTACCGCCCCTGTCCAATACGGGTCCGGCTTCCTCGCCTGGCTGGCCTATCTGAATACACAGCAGTTCATCCCCCTGGCAAGGATCGACCAAATGAGTTTTGACCTCTTCGGACAACATGTCAGTGATGACACCATTCTCACTGCCATGAAGGCCATAGGCCGGCAACTCATTCCTTTCTCTCAGGCAGTCAAAGAACAGATCATGCAGGAACCCGTGGTAAACGCCGATGAATCAGGGCTACGGGTGGCAGGCTTGCTCAAATGGCTTCATGTCCTCTCTACCCCGACCTTGACCTGGTACGGGGTTCACTGCAAACGCGGCAAGGAAGCGTTGGATTTCTTCGCCGTCCTGCCCGGATTTCTGGGCCGACTCGTCCATGATTGCTGGAAAACATATCTCGAGCTGCCCTGCTTCCATGCGCTATGCGTGGCCCACATCCTTCGGGAGCTTATCTTCATCCATGAAGAATGTGATCAAACATGGGCCAAGACGCTGGTCGATCTCCTCCTTGATATGAACCAGAAACGGGAGGAGCAAAAGCTGTTAGATTCCTGTTTTCCTTCTGAGCGTCTGAATGAATGGCATCAGCAATACCAAAAAATACTACGTGAGGGACGAGCGGTAAATCCACCCATCATCCCCATACCCAACGTCCCGAAAAAACGGGGCCGTAAAAAGCAGACCAAGGCCCAAAATCTGCTTGATCGCCTGGAGAAACACGAAAACTGGGTCCTTGCTTTTCTTCACGACTTCCAGATCCCATTCACGAACAACCAAGCAGAACAAGATATTCGCATGATCAAAGTGAAGCAAAAAGTCTCAGGCTCTTTTCGAACATTCGAGGGCGCGGAACTATTTGCCACAATCCGAAGCTATATCTCCACGGTGCGCAAGCAGGGCCGGTCAATTTACCAAGATTTAAAGGCAGCCATTTCCGGAAATCCATTCATTCCTGGTGTGATTGCATCAGAATAACATTCCCGTCCGAGTATTCGATCGCCCTCCACACAACTTATCTGCTCGATGAAAATGTGTGCCTGCCGGTACCTGGGCTGTTACCGTTTTTTTTTCGTTCGGAAATGTCATGGAAGTAGCCGACTATCAGCCCCTCTCCATTGTGCTCCAGGTAGCTGCAGCTCACTTCTACGGGGATGAGTCGTCCCGAAGCGGTGCGGTGCGCCGTCTCGAACACCATCGCTTTTCCCTGC
>CAIKOL010000057.1 GCA_903829085.1 uncultured Anaerolineales bacterium
CAAATACCGATCTGCTGGAGAAGGCCCGCATCCGCCCACCGCAGGTTTGCGAAATGGCCCAGTGCCTGGTCCAGGATGGTTACCCGCTTGAACGCATCCCGATCACGCTCGATTCTGCCGTCCAGGCCCTTGAGGAGTTGCATCATGGCTGAAGAAAATGTCCTGCTCTGTGAACAACTCAGCCATATTTATGCCAATGGCGTGCAGGCACTGGCGAATATAAACCTCTCGATCAGCCAGGGCGAGTATGTTGCTTTTGTTGGGCAGAACGGCAGTGGAAAGACCACGCTCGTCAAGCACTTTAACGGTCTTCTGAAACCGACACAGGGAAAAGTCCTGGTATTCGGAGAGTCGACCCAGGATAAGAAGGTTTCCTATCTATCGCGTCGGGTCGGTTACGTCTTCCAAAACCCCGATGACATGCTTTTCTGCAGCAGCGTCGGAGAAGAAATAGCCTACGGACCGCGCATGCTCGGTTTTGACCAGGGCGAGATTGACACCAGGGTCCAAAAAATCCTCACCGAGCTGGACTTGGAAAGCCAACGCGAGATCCATCCATTTGCACTCAGCCTGGGGGATCGTCAGCGGTTGGCAGTGGCCTGCGCCCTGTCCCTCGACCCGCAAGTGTTCGTCTTTGACGAACCCACTACTGGTCAGGACTACTTCGGCGGAAAAAGTATCATGATGTTGATTGATCAACTACACGCCAAGGGAAAAACAATTATTATTATCTCGCACGATATGCCCCTGGTCGCAGAACACGCCAAGCGCGTGGTGGTGTTGAACAAGGGTCAGATCGCACTGGACGGAACCCCTGAGACAGTCTTCAGTTACACTGAGAAATTGCGCCAGCTTTCCCTGCGTTCGCCCCAGGTGACCCTGCTGGCTCAGGAACTTGGCCTACGGGATCGGACCCTGCTGCGTGTTCCCCAGATTGTTCAATGGCTGGAAGCAGAATACCTGCCTTCACCTAAGCGGATACAAGGAGGCCAGGTATGATGAACATCAACCTCAAGTCTCAGAAATCTCCCTTTCAAAAACTCGATGGTCGCTCAAAGCTGGTTGCCTTGGCGGTTATTTTTACCCTCGTCCTTCTCTTCTCGCATTGGGCCTATATCCTGGGATTGCTGGTGCTTGTGATGCTGATCTGGTGGGTCGCCCGGTTGCCTTTCAATATGATTCGGGACCTGTTCAAGTTCTTTCTAGTGATTGCTGTCGTCATCCTGGTTGTGCAAATCTTCTTCTACCCGGGCACCACCAATTTATTTCGCATCTCGAATCCGATCCGGGTAATTGGTTTCAGCGGATACATCACCTTGGAAGGCATTCTCTTTGGGATCGCCATGGTGCTGCGCTTGGTGGTGATCATGATCGTTGCTCCCCTGTTGGTGATGACCACCCCCTTGCCCGATTTGATGCTGGCGTTGGTAAAGCTCAAGGTGCCATATCGGTTCGCCTTCATCATGACTACCGCCCTCAGCCTGTTGCCATCCATTCAGAATCATGCCGCCATCATCCAGCAGGCCCAACTTTGCCGCGGCATCACCTATGACGGTGCAGGTAAGTTTTTTGCAAAACTGCGCGCTTCGGTGGCTCTCATGGTTCCGCTTATCCTGGGCACATTCCGGGATTCCCAGACTCTTGAGATTGCCATGAGCTCACGCGCCTTCGGTGCCCCGATCAAGCGCACCTTCTTGTTGGAAAGCCATTTCGGAGTGGCCGATTATTTAATCCTTGTGTTTGCCATCCTCCTGCTGGTTGGAGGCATCTACCTGCGCGCCCGCGGTTTTGGGGCGTATTAGGGCCAAAGGAGAAAGATCATGACTATACCCGAGCAACAACCTGTACAACCCGCTCCACAGCCTGCGCCTCGCACCTATAAGGCCCGCGGCCGTTTCTTCGGTATGCCCATTGCCACGCTGGCGATCTGGGCGTCCTTGTATATCGCCTCCTCTGCCATCCCGGCCCTGCCAATCCCCGGCATGGCTGGCATGATCACCGTTAATGCCATCATGACCGCCATCTCAGGCATGATCCTGGGTCCTGCGGCTGCCATTGCCAATGCCGCCGGTGGCATTGTCTCCATGATCTTGTTCCCCTACGGCTTCTCGGCCGGTCCTTTGGGCTTTCTGACCGTTACCCTGGGCGGGCTGGTTGCAGGCCTGCTGTTTGCCAACAAGTGGATCCCGGCTGCCATATTGGAGCTGCTCATCATTGGTTCATGGTTCATCAACCCGCAAACTTGGCAGACTGGCATGTGGATGGTTCCCTTGCCCTATACCGCTATCGCCTTGCTGGTGATCGTGATCAAACCGCTGCGCGACTGGGTCCGCCGCAGTATTCTCACCCAGCACAAGGTCTGGATGTGGCCGGCAGTCTTCCTGATGTGCACCGTTGGGCATGCTGCCGAATTCATGACGACCAATACCATGGTTAACTGGATGTTCCACCTCTCCTGGCAGTATTGGGTTCCAACCCTGCCTTACTGGATCATGATCGATACGGTCGTCATCCTGGCTTCCACCATCGTGGGAGTGGGCGTCTTGAATGGTTTAAAGAAAGCCCGCCTCCCTCAATTCTCCGATTCGCTGGAGAAATGAACCTGCAGGATCGGGTTTATGGCTGCCTGGCCGGGCTTGCCCTCGGCGATAGCCTGGGTGGCCCAACCGAATTTCTGACCCGTGCCCAGATCAAGGCGGAGTTTGGCTGGATCGACCATCTGGTTCAGGCGCCTGCCTGGCATCCCCATCACGCCCTGCTGCCTGGTCAGGTTACTGATGACACCGGTCAAGTATTGGCAGTCGCCCATGCCCTTGACACGCATGGCCAGACAACTGCTGAAGATGTGGCCGCTCAGCTTTTAGGTTGGGCTGGGCAGGTTGGAGAAACCTTGGCTGTTATTATCGGCCCGAGTACCCGCCGGGCATTGGCGAGGCTTGCGAACGGTGAATCTCCCCGCCTGACCGGGCAGGGCGGTACCACCAACGGGGCTGCCTACCGGGCTGTGATCCCCGGTCTGGTGAATTTTGCCTGCCCTGAACAGATTCTACCCCAGGTGGTAGAAGTTTGTCTTCCCACCCATGGGACCACTGTGGCAATCTCAGGAGCGGCTGCAATCGCGTTTGCCATCGCCAGAGCGCTTTCTGAGGCACCCACGCTGGTGGGCATCCTTGAGGCAGCTGAAAACGGCGCTCGGGTTGGCCGGGAGCAAGGTACTTGGTCCTGGGGTACCCCGCTTGAAAAACGTATTGAGCTGGCTGTCCGCTTGGTGGCAGAAAACCCTCAGCCAGAATCCGCTCTCTCTGCCCTGGCCGACTACGTTGGTACCGATATGCTCGTGGCAGAATCGGTTGCCTGCGCTTTCGGAGTGATGGCCCTGGCAAATGGCGACCCGATGAAGGCTATACAGTATGGCGCTAACTTGGGCGGTGATACGGATACAATTGCTGCCTTGGCTGGAGCCGTTTGTGGCGCTTGGCGGGGTATCGATTCCATCGACCGGGACATGCTCTCCAAAGTCGAAGGAATTAACCATATGGACCTGTCTGCTGAGGCAGCCAGGCTCGTCAACATGATAAATAGCAGGTAGCTCCAATGAAAAGCGGAATCCGGATTGGTTTTAGTATCCACCCGCGCTGGGTCGATCATGGAGGCCTTAAGGCTTTCATCCAGCCTCTTCAGCGCGCCGGGTTATCCGCTTTGGAATTCGAATTGGATGATCACCTGGACTCTTGGCACGATTCCCTTCCCTTGATGGAAACCGCAGCTGAACAAGGGTTGGAGTTGAGTTTCCACGCTCCTTATCGGGCGCCTCACAGCTTGCTGGGTTTTGCCGGGGACCGCCGACCCTTGCTCGAGTGCGAATACCGTCCCTTGTTGGAAATTGCGGAACGCTTTGCGCGGCAGGCGGGATCTTTAAGCGTCTTGGTGTTGCACCCTGCTGTTTCGCAGCCGCCTGCCGCTCCTGCTGCACTGGTGGTTGATACGATTTCTTATTTACAATGGGTGGCGGAATCCTTCCCCAACCTCCATCTGGCGCTGGAGAACAACCATCCCCAGGTACGGGATGAGATCAAGATCGGTATTCTTCGGGCAGACATCCTGCAAATTGCCGGCTGCCTTCCGCCAAACCGTCTGGGCATCTGTTGGGATATGGGTCACGATTATCTTAGCCATCAGGAAGACGAACCTTCTCTGGAATGGCTTTCCCGTGTGATACACGTCCATGTCCACGATGTAGGCATGGAAGACTTGGACCACTATCCGCTTGTTTTTGGTAATGTCCCGCACCAACTCTGGCTTCAGGGACTGAGAAAGGCTGGGATGAATGGGATTGTTGTATTGGAACTGAAAGGTGAGCGTCTGAAGGGTTGGCCCATTGACCAAGTTAGCTCGGTCCTGATTAGCAGTGTCGAAACCATTGCCCGGGAGGTCTTATGAGAAAAAACGGGAAACCCGGTGGGAACAGCGGGGTACCCCGAAATCGCTGGTGGCGTCGTTGGGGGGAGGAGACCACCTCTGCTTATCTATTCCTATTGCCTAGCCTGGTTATTTTCATCGTTTTCACATTCTTTCCTGCCATCTACTCGGTTATTGTCAGCCTGTTCCGCTGGAACATGCCGATGAAGCCGGCCTTCGTAGGTTTCGAGAATTATATCTACCTGTTCACCGACGCCATTGAAGCACCGATCTTCTGGAGGTCGTTCCTCAATACATTCTACTTTGCCATCGGTGTGCCTATTAATCTTTTCGCTTCGTTGATGATTGCCCTGCTGCTCAATCGTCGCTTGCGTGGAGTGGGTTTCTTCCGCACCACCTTCTTCCTGCCAGCGATCACTTCGATGGCAGCTGTCTCGGTAGTCTGGTTGTGGTTGTTCCACCCATCCCAGTATGGCCTGTTCAATAGCCTCCTGATCGACCTTGGGTTGCCTATTCAACGCTGGCTGCGTGACCCCGTCCTAGCCATGCCCTGCTTGATTGCCATTGGAGTCTGGTACGGGATGGGGTACAACATTATCATCTTCCTGGCTGGGCTGCAATCCATCCCACAGACCTACTACGAAGCCGCCAGGATCGATGGCGCTGGCCAGGTTTCACTCTTCCGGCACATCACCTGGCCTTTGCTGGGACCAACCTTGTTTTATGTCCTGTCGGTTGGCATGATCAACTCGCTCAAGGCCTTCACTGAGATAGATGTTATGACCCAGGGTGGCCCCCTCAATGCCACCACCACGCTGGCATATTACCTGTACCAGAATGCCTTCCAGTTTTTCCAGATGGGCAAGGCTTCTGCCGTGGCTGTGTTGCTCTTCATAATGCTATTCCTGCTGACCTGGATCCAGTTCCGCTTTATCGACAGGAAGGTGTACTATGAATGATTCCAGCCGCCCGGTCTGGCCCCGTCTGCAGAAACTGCTTTTGAACGGCCTCTGGTACGTGGTTGTTACTCTTCTGGCCTTGGCAGTCATGGTACCCTTCATCTGGATGCTTGTCACTTCTCTGAAGGGTCAGAACGAAGTGTTCGCTTACCCTCCCACCTGGATCCCTCAGCAACCGCAATGGCAGAACTACCTGGAGGTTTGGAAACAAGCCCCTTTTGGGCGTTATTTCCTCAACAGCACCATTGTAGCCTTGGCAGTAACGTTCGGGCAATTAACCTCCTGCGTTCTGGCAGCTTTTGCCTTTGCTCGCATGAACTTCAAAGGCAAGAATTTCATGTTCCTGATCTTCTTGAGCACCACCATGATCTCCAGCCAGGTGACTTTGGTACCTACATACCTGATCATGCGCTCGTTTAATTGGATCGACCACTACCAAGCCTTGATCGTTCCCTTCCTGGCGAACGCCTTTGGCGTCTTTATGATTCGCCAGTCTTTCCGGGCCATCCCGCGCGAACTGGAAGAGGCTGCCAAGTTGGACGGCTGTGGCCGCTTTCGTTTCCTGGTGCAGATACTCCTTCCGCTGTGCAAGCCGATCCTTGCATCCCAGGCCCTGTTTGCTTTTATGGGAAACTGGAATTCATACTTGTGGCCATTGATCGTGACCAACCGTGATAGTATGCGCACCCTCCAGATCGGGCTGCGATACTTCGTTAGCAGCGAAGGTGGTACGCAATGGGGTCTCTATATGGCCGCCGCTGTGGTGGTCTCACTGCCGGTCATTCTCGTCTATTTCCTGGTGCAAAAGACCTTCGTGGAAAGTATGGTCAGTACCGGGTTAAAAGATATCTAATTTCAGTCAATCAAACCAAACCTAAGGAGTAAAATTATGAAAACTACAACTTTCCGTGGACGTGACTTCCTGGCTGAAACCGACTTCAGCCGTGAAGAAATAGAACAGGTCCTGGACTTGGCCCAGGAATTGAAGATGGATCGAGCCAAGGGTAAACTGCACGACGACCTTCTGCGAGCAAAAACTCTCTTTATGATTTTCTATAATCAATCCTTGCGTACCCGCAACTCCTTCGAAGCCGGTATGACTCAATTGGGAGGCCACGCTCACTACCTGGATCCGGACAAAATCTATACACCAGCCATGGAAGGGCACGAAGTGGCGTATTCCACGGAACGCGTCTCCGATGTGGCTCGTGTTCTGGATCGCATGGGTGATGCCATCGCCATCCGCTGCTACGGCGACCCAGTAAATTGGGAGTACGGTGGTGCCCACGCCATGTTGAAGGAGTTTGCCCGCTGGGCTGATATACCGGTGTTGAACATGGAAGATGATGTCTATCATCCCTTCCAGGGCTTGGCTGATACACTGACTGTCAAGGAGAAATTTGGTGGTTACAAGGGCATCAAGTACACCATGTCCTGGGCTTACTCGCCCAGCGTGCACAAACCGCGCGCCGTCCCGCAATCCGCCATCCTGTATGCCACCATGATGGGTATGGAAGTAACCCTGGCTCACCCACAGGGAATGGAATTGGATCCCATGATCATCGCCCAGTGCCACGAATACGCCGAAGCAGCTGGTGGGTCCTTCCGCATCACGAACGATTTCGCTGATGGGGTCGAGGGTGCCCATGTGGTCTACCCGAAAGCCTGGTGTGCCACGCCCATCTTCCTGGCGCCGATCGGGGAATCCGACCAGAAGAAGACCCAGGCAATCTTTGATCAGCACAAGGATTGGAAATGCACTCCGGAGATCATGGATACCGCTGACAAGCATGCCATCTATATGCACTGCCTGCCTTGTGACCGCGGTTTCGAGGTTTCTAATGAAGTGATCGATAAGACTTCCGGCAAGGGCTGGCTCTCGGCCGCCTTCGATGAAGCTGAAAACCGCCTTCATGTTCAGAAAGCTGTTATGGCCCTGGTCATGTAAGTGCATGCTTGGCGGGCTCCTGGGTCGGAGGATTGGCTTTAGGAGCCTGGTTTTTTCAAAACCAGTACTTCAAGGGAAACTCTGGAAGAAATATGTATTTGCAAGTTGATGGATTCCAGGTTCGTGATATGCTGATATTGAAAGGCGAGATGAAATATGAAGAACAAATCCTGGTTGGCTTGTGTTCTCCTTATTGCGCTCCTGCTTGCCTCCTGCGGGAGCAAGGGTGATGAAACCGGTGGAAGTGTGGATTCCTCCGGCCATGTAACACTGGACTTCTGGTATGCCCTGGGCGGTGACGCCGGTACGGCAGTCGAGAACCTTGTTGCCAGCTTCAACGCCTCCCACTCAGACATTACCGTCATTGCCACTTACCAGGGTGATTACACTACCGCTATGGCCAAGATCTACAGCGCCATCGCCGGGCAGACTGTCCCCAACGTGGTACAAGTTGGTGGCGCTCCCCTTCTGGGGACCAGCGGTACCATCATGCCGATCAGCGATTTCACAAACAACGACAGCAGTTTCGATCTTTCCTTGATTCGACCGGCTTTCCTGAATTACAACACGGTTGGAGGCGTCCTCTGGGGCCTGCCCTTCAACAATTCGGTACCCATCCTGTACTACAACAAAGACTTATTCACTGCTGCCGGTTTGGATCCGGAGAATCCTCCTAAAAACTTGGATGAACTCCTGGTAGCCGCCAGGGCCCTGACCTCCAGCCCGGATGCCAGCGGCTTGCCAACCCAGTGGGGACTCAATACCACCACGGATACTCATTGGTTCCTGAGCGCTATGATCCTGGAAAATGGCGGTCAGATCGTGAATGCGGATGAAAACCAGATGCTCTATAATAGCCCTGCCGCGGTCGCCATGTTGCAGGTCTGGAGCGACTGGGTCAACACTTACAAGGTCATGCCCGCCAACCAGCACCAGGAGGCTCTCTCTGATTTCCTTGCTGGCAAGCTTGGTATGTTGATCGGTTCGACCTCGGTTGTTACCAGTGTCCAGTCCCAGGCGACTTTCTCGGTGGGTACAGCCATGTTCCCGGCTGTGGGGATCAACCGGCAGGTGCCCTTGGGTGGGGGCAGTTTGGCAATCTTCAAGAATGAGGACACCCGCATCACCGCTGCTTCTTGGGAGTTTGTTAAATTCATGGTTTCTCCCGATAACTCCCTTTACCTGACCTCTCACACCGGTTACATCCCGATCTACGCTGACGCCTTGGATACTCCTGAAATTCAAGCTTTAATTGCTTCTACGCCTGTTCGCGCAGCTGCGTATGATTCGCTCCCGTTTGCCATCTCCATCCCGGTCTTCTCTGCCCTGGGGAACAGCGACCTGGCCCTGCGGAATGCTGTCCAGAAGGTGGAATTGGGCGCAGCCACACCCCAACAAGCCCTGGACGACGCCAAAGACTCGGTTGACCATGCCATTTTGACTCAGTTCCAGACCACTCCCTGATTACTCTTACGGGTCATTGGCAGTCAATTGAACGCAAAAAAAAAGTTTACCTGCCCATTTTGCAGTCTGTTCTGCAACGACCTTCATTTTACTTTTGATGGAAGTCGTCTGGTTACCTTTTCTCCACCCTGCTCCCTGGGAGAGGCCGGTTTCCGGCGCGCCGCGGCTAGTTTGCCTTTTAAAGGAACCGCTAATTCTCTCATTGAAACTTCCCTTCGAACTGCCCGGGCATGGTTGCGGGAAGCCCGTCAGCCG
>CAIKOL010000058.1 GCA_903829085.1 uncultured Anaerolineales bacterium
CCAATGTATGGGTGACTAAATATTCCCTTCCCGAACAGGCCTATCTTGCCGGTTATCTGGCTGCGGCTGCGACCAGGTCAGGCAAGGTGGGAACCTTTGGAAACCTGCAGATCCAAGACGTAGTATCCAGCATGAATTGTTTCGCCTTGGGAGTGAGTGACTATAACAAAGCCCAGCAGGCAAACGTGACCGTCCTGGGCTGGGATGGTAAAACCATGCAGGGATTTTTTACAGACGGTTTGATGGACATTAACCAGGGGATCAAGCTCACCAATGATTTGATTTCCCAGGGTGCTGATGTTGTGTTCCCCTTGGCAGGATCCGGTGTGGGCAGCACCGGTTCCGGAACAATTATAGCTGCCGGGCAGCACGCAGGAGTTTACGTGATTGGGGTTGACCTGGATTGGGCCTGGGCCGTGCCGGAATTTTCACTTGGTATTATTTCTTCTGTGCAAACACGTTATGAACAGAGTATTGCGCTTGCCGCGGATGCCTTGGCGCGGGGAGAATTCCATGGAGGGGTTCACAAGGGAACCCTGGCTTCCGGTGAAATAAGCCTGTCACCGTTGCGCACTAAATTTTCTAGCCTGATTTCAGAAAATGGGAACGATCAATTGGTGCACCAATCAATTCCCGCTGTCATGGACAAAGAGATCAGCGCCTGCCAGATCCAACCCCTTATCGGCGGTTTTCTCAACATGACCGCAGTGGACGGATCGAATTGGCCCGCCAATACTGGGTTGACGATCCATGTTTATTCAAGTCCGGGTGGTCCGTTGTTATTTACCGGGCAAGTTACCACCGACCGATTTGGCAGTTTTTTTCAGAGTATCGGAGTGACCCTCGTCCCAGGAATGAACGTTGAAGGCTCTGTTGGTGCAGAAACTGCTTCAACTATTATCGTTCCCATGACGATCGATGTCATTGATCCGGAGGGTGATATCATATCCGGGACCGCCCCCGCCGGAGCCCAATTAAGTATCAATATAGGTGATGTCGAAAATGGAACAAAAGCTGATTTGCCAGTTACTACCAATGCCAACGGTCAATGGCTGGCAAATTTTTCTGGACAGTTTGACATCACGAGCAAAACGGTTGTACAGGCAACCGTTCTGGATGCGAATTATAGTGGGACAATAATAAAGATTTCATTGGATGAACGGAAATAATTATGGAGCCCGCAAGGCGGGAGGATGCGATGCGACAACGGTTTTCTCCGATGCTCTTGTTGAATATTTCTATATCCTTCTGCTGACTCTCCCGGGGAAACCATTCTGGGGAGGGTTAATGACGGCATGATTATGCTGTAAAATACTTTTGCAGAATTAGAGTTCACCCAATAAATTCTATTAAATAAACGCCGCCTCTTAACTGGGAAGCAAGTGCCGTTATTCCTCTAAAATTCAATAATAATATTTCCACTCTTAGGTTTTCCTTTCTGCGCCTTAGGATGGTTTTATATTGAATCCACTCAAAGAAAACAACCCCGCCCTGCTTGCAGCCTCCGGTGTTTTTTGGAGGTCGATCACGTATTTCCTGGTTAGAATTCTAACCCTTGCCATCACGATATTCATCGGCGTTTTTATTACCGTGGTGATTGCCAACCGGGGTGGACAAATTGATGGCATCGTGGAGGGAGAGGTCGAATGGGAATTGGAAAAGCAATTTCCTGTCGAGACCAGCTATTATTACACCCCCACCCCCGAACAACAGGCTGTCCTTGACCAGTTGCGCTTGGAATATTCACAAGCGGCTGGGCTGCAACTTCCATTTCTTCCTCGTCACTTGCTCTGGACCTGGCGGGCCTTGAAAATGGACTTGGGAGCCAGAATTTTCATTCAAGGAGCTCCCGGCTCCACTTTTCTCAATTCGCGTGCCAGGGATATCATCCTTTCCGAGTTGCCCCATTCCTTGATGCTGGTGGGTACGGCTTTCTTGTTCATTTTTATTTTCGGCATCCCCATGGCGCTTTTCCTGTTTCGGAAAAATGGCAGCCGCATCGAAAGATTATTCGCCATCCTGGCTCCGGTCTCGTCCATCCCAAGTTGGGTGCTGGGGGTTATCCTAGTGCTGATCTTTGCAGTTCAACTTCATTGGCTGCCTCCCAGCGGGATGTTTGATTCGATCCCGGCTGAGACCCCCTGGGCCGTTTTTACAACCGTTGTAAGGCATATGGTATTGCCGGTCCTGGCCATCGTTTTGAGCCTGTTTTTTCAATTGGTGTACTCCTGGAAAACATTCTTTTTACTGTATGCAAATGAAGATTACGTTGACCTGGCCAGGGCCAAGGGCTTGTCTGCCAGAACCATCGAGCGCCAGTATATTCTGCGGCCAGCCCTGCCTTATATGATCACCAATCTTACCCTGCTCATGGTCAGCTTCTGGCAAATGACCATCGCCCTGGAATATATGTTTAACTGGCCGGGGATTGGGCGTCTGTATATTCTTTCCCTGCCAAATTTCTTTGGAGAGAATATCTATCCGGGCATTATGCCGCTCGTTATTGGCATCGTGGTGCTCTTTGCCTACATCCTGGGAATAACTGTTTTTGGTTTGGAGTTCATTTATGGCCTGGTGGACCCCCGCGTTAGGGTCGGCGGAGGCGAACAAACCATGCGACCGATCGCGGCAAAAAGGCGGATCAGTTTCCGATTCCGCAAACGAGGCGAGGACCGTTTGTCCACCGACCAAGTCTGGACACGCCAGCACGCCCTGGGACAGAGCGTCCATGAAAAAATATCTATCGCGGACCGCGAGAAGAGTTTCGCGAAGGTGCGTCGCTCGATTAGACCGTTTTTCACCGAACTGCGACGGTATCCGTCCGCCATCTTTGGCCTGGTTATTATCCTGTTGTTGATCAGCGGTTCCATTTATGCCGTGATCGCCTATCCATACAGCCAGTTGGGAAGCCTCTGGTATTCCGATATTCTGACTGGAAAGCCTTTGGTGCCAAAATTGGCCGAACCGGTCTGGGTCAATTGGTTCCGCCGTGATCCCCTCCCATCCACAATTATTCTGGATAGTACAACTGGCACCGCTCTGAAGACCATCACGTCCTCCGGATCGGACGGCGTTGGTGGCATCACCATTACCTTTGAAACTAATTATCCTTATGACGAATATCCCCAGGATCTGACCCTTTACTTGACTTCTCAATATATTCAAAAGCGACCCTTTATAACGGCAACCTGGGTCGCTCCTGATGGCCGGGAGATCAACTTCGGTAATTTTTCACCGGTGACCAATGTGCCAGTTCGTCTTTCAAATAATTCTTCCCTTCGAAAGATCCTTCTCAACTACCCTCTTTGGCAGAAATGGTTTGTCGAGAGTGGTTATAATGCCACCCCGGATTATTATTTGTTGTTTTCTGACCCCACACAGGATAAACCGGTTGTTCTTCCCGGCCTCTATACCCTGCGCCTTGACATCCTCACCTTTGAGAAAGATACGAATGTCGACGCTGAATTGGTCATCCTTGGAAAAGTATCCGGATTGGCCGGGACAGACTATTTGCGCCGGGACCTGCTGGTTCCCCTGCTGTGGGGCATGCCGTTCGCACTGGCGCTGGGATTATTCGGGGCTTCTGTCACTACCATACTATCCATGATCGTGGCTGCCATAAGCGCCTGGTTTGGAGGCTGGCTGGATGCCTTTATCCAAAGGATCATAGAGGGCATCATGATCCTGCCGGTCATTGCCATTGGCGTTATCTTCTATGCCTATTTCAACGTTGGCATCTGGACATTCCTGGGAATGATCGCACTTCTGAATGTCTTTGGCAGCCCCACCAAATCGTTCCGGGCCGCCTTCCTGCAAGTGAAGGAAGCCCCCTTTATTGAAGCCGCCCGGGCGGGGGGTGCCAGCAACATGCGCATCATCCTTCACTATTTGGTTCCCGGAATTATTCCGATTTTGATTCCCCAATTGATCACCCTCATCCCCAGCTACGTTTTCCTGGAAGCGACCCTTGGCCTCTTTGGTGTGAATTCCTTGTACCCCACTTGGGGCAAGGTGATCTACGATGCCCTCCGGCACGGGTCTGCGTACGGTTCCGGCTATTGGGTCCTGGAGCCGATTTCTCTCCTTCTATTGACCGGGCTGGGCTTCGCCACGCTGGGTTTTGCCCTCGAACGGATATTAAATCCCAGGTTGCGGGATTCCTAGAACTTCAAGTACCGTTGGTGATCATAAGCACTTATTATTAATTCTTCGCCACCATACTCCCTTTTGTTATAATCAGTTGTTCACAAAATTACTTGAAGGAGTCCGTTTTGGGGTGTGGGACGGGTGAATGCCCGTCCCACACCCCAAAACGGGTCTGCTTTCAACTTTCGTGAAGTACTGATAATCGATCTTGATCCAGGACATTCATAGGAGCTGCATCATCAAATCGACCGTCGCCCTTGTCCTCGCTGGAGGGTTCGCCGGGGAGTTTTCAACCGGGTATACCTCCCTCCCTAAAGCCTTGCTGCCTGTGTTTGGCCGCCCCATTTCAGACTATGTACTCCAGGCCCTGGAACAATCCGATGTGGAAAAGATCTTTATTGTCCAGGATGAAGGCGCCAACCTCCAGAAAAGTCTCACTCCTGGTTCCAAATGTCAATTCATTACCCGCAACAAGGACAATTCTTCCCTGGGCATGGGTGTTTTTTTTGCCCTGGAGAAAATAGCCGAGTTTTATGGTAATGTAGAACTCAGTAAAAGAATGATCGTGGTCGTTCCCTGTGACACTCCCCTGGTAACCAAGGATAACTTCAACCAGCTCATCGGCAAGGTGGCTGGCAAAAACGCAGATGTGACCATTACGATCATTGCCGCCTCGCTCCTCGAAAAACGGTATCCGCAAAAAAACTACCGCAGTATATACCTGGCTGACTATAAAGCCGGGTACACCATGCAGAATGTGATTTTTGTAAACGGCGAATTCATCCGGCTCAAGCCGCCTGAAGAGCCGGGAAAGTTGAGATTCTCTTTCAGGGGTTGGGATGAAAAGGTCTTAAAAAGAGTGGAAGATGGGATCAACAGTATCGAAAACCTGCGACATCAGTCTCTCTTCCATGATAAACTATTTATGCTCTGGCTGCTTACAAAAGGGTACTCATCCTATATTCTCAGGTTCATGCTCAGGTTGGCCTTCAGAAGTTTGACCATGTCAAAGGTGATTGAGTACTTGGATGGCGCAGACCATATGCAGGCAGCTTATATCGAATCGGAAGAAGTGGAATTCTCAGCCGATATTGACCGGCCGGAAGATTTCCAAATGCTTTTAGGCACCTCGTGGAAAACCAGTGAGTAACAGATCCTCCTGAGTTGAAAATATCGTATCATCTCAATAACTTGGGGAGCGGGGGTGCAACACCCCCAACTTCCCCTTCTTTTTGAGAAGATACAAAATATCCTTGGAGCAAAGAGGCAACCTTGCCACCCGTAACTGGTTCCCAATATTTGATCGAGACGACAGGATTGGGGAAAGTTTACCATCGCGGCACCGAAGAAGTTGTTGCCTTGCGCAACGTCAACCTGTCGGTTCTGCCAGGTGAATTTGCCGTTATGATCGGCCCCAGCGGCAGCGGTAAATCCACCCTGCTGCATCTGTTGGGCGGGATTGACCGGCCCACCTCGGGAGAAATGTGCGTTACCGGGGTTGACCTGGTAGCCGCCAGTGATGCCGCTCTCACCCGCTTCCGGCGTGACAATATCGGGTTTGTCTTTCAATTCTACAACCTGCTGCCTTCGCTCAACGCCCTGGATAATGTCATCCTGCCTCTCCTGGCAAAAGGAATGAGTTGGAAAGCCTCCCGGGTACGCGGGGTAGCCATGCTTGAACAGGTTGGCCTGGGCCATCGCCAGAAACACACGCCCGGCCAGCTTTCTGGGGGCGAACAGCAGCGCGTCGCCATTGCGCGTGCCCTGGTGCTCGAACCGCGGTTTATCCTTGCCGATGAGCCCACCGGTGACCTCGACAGCGCCTCTGCCAACAGCATCATCGCCCTGCTGGTTGACCTTAACCAACGCCAGGGGATAACCTTCATCGTCGCTACCCACAACTTGGATTTACTGAAAGTGGCCAGCCATTCTTATGAATTGGTGGATGGCCTTCTGAATACCGCTAATTCGGGATAAGCCATGTTTGTTCTGGGCTACTTCACCATTAAAGACCTGCTGCATGATCGTTGGCGCAGCCTGCTGACCATCCTCAGCCTGGCAGTGGTCGTAGCTGGCTACCTGCTGCTGGCTTCCTTGTCACGGGCTTTCCTCACCGTCGGTAGGCAGTCAACCGTCACCAACAATCTGGTGCTCATCAGTGCGGATGCCATTGATCCCATGGAAAGCTCCTTGGATGTTGACATCCTGCAAACCGCTTTGCAGGTCGCTCCCGACCAGATCCAGCGCGCCTTCCCAACCCTCTTTCGCCATATGAACATTGAAGGTCATATCCTGCAGGTACGCGCGGTGCCTCTGGAGGAGATGCCTGCCTCCCTGGGGCTGATCCTGCTTGAGGGTCACTGGCCGGCCGGTTTGCGCCAGGTCGCGGTTGGTGAAGAAATAGCCACTGCCGCATCTTGGACAATTGGATCAACTGTCAATATCTATGGAACGGATTTCCTGGTGACCGGCCTGGTACGCGCCACTGAAAGCAATCTTGGTGCAATATGGATGACCTATCCCGCCGGCCAAAGCCTGTTCGGAATGCAGCACGGCTTCCAGGTCGGTTACCTCCCGCTGGTCCCCTCTGCCGACCCTGAGAGCGTGCGCCTCTTGCTGCAGGCCGACCCGGGCATCTCTACATCCGCCACGGTCTATCTCGAGAATGCCGTCAGCGATAGTTACAACCAGGTCAATCACAATTTGGTCACCCTCAGCAGCATCATGGCACTTGTTTCCCTCCTGGCGATCACCTTTGGGATCTATAATTCAACGGCTCTAAGTCTGACCGAGCGCAGCTCCGAGATCGGCCTGCTGCGCGTGCTTGGCTTCACCCAGGCTAAGCTGCGCACCTTTCTATTTGCACGCGCTTTGTTTCTAACCCTGGCGGCCTATGGTCTGGGTTGGGCGGTGTTGGACATCTATTATTATTATCGGAACCATTATTCTCCCCTGGGGTTTTCGGAGGTGCCTCTAAACCTCAGCCTGGCTTTCTCCACCACCCTGCTCGGCCTGGCCCTGGCAACCGTCTTTGCCTTTCTGGGCGTCTGGCTCACTTCCGGTCGTTTTGCAACCCTGAACCCGCTGGCGGAAAGCGATTAAGAATGGCATGCCTTCTTGTAACTCTCAGACTCGGTCTGCATGACCTGTTCAGCCATCGTCGCCTGGCGCTGGTCATGTCGCTTTCCATCGCCATCGCCTTTGGCATGCTCACCATTTTGGAAGTGTACCGTACCGGCGTGGCTGACAAGTACACCGAACTGGCCCCCAGTTTGCTCTTGGTGCATGAAAGCCAAACCCTGGGGGAGTTTTACGGCAGCCGGCTTTCCAGCCAGGTGGGAGACAACCTGTCTGCCATGGACCTCAGCCTGGTCGTCCCGGAGATCCGCGCCTTGGCTGGCACCTCTGCCCGCAATGCCATCCTGCTGCGCGGCATAGACCTGGAAAAATATACTCTCCTGGAAAGCTTCTCCATCCTTTCCGGGCGCAGCCTGCAACCGGGCGACCCGCCCCGCCTGGCCATGATTGGCTGGCGGTTGGCCGCCAGCCGGGATCTCAAGCTCGGCGAAAACATCTCCCTGCGCGGCCGGAATTTTAGCATTGTCGGGATTTTCAAGAATGGCACCTACATGGATAACCAGGCCTGGATTTCCCTGGCGGATGCCCAGGCCCTCCTGGGTTGGGGAACGGATGTTTCCATCTATATCATCCCTGATGAAGGAATTTTACATGCCGGGGAGCTTCTCCCTGGCGGGATCTCCGTCTCGCACAAGGGCGAAAGCCTGCAATTCATCGCAGCCCAGTTCCAGCCCATGCTCGACCTGCTGCGCCTGGTGGTGGCCGCGCTCGGGATTGCGACCGCTCTGGCACTCACCAACACCCTTTGGCGGCTGGCCTGGCAGCGCCGGCGCGCGATGGCCATTCTGCGCACAACCGGTTTTCCCACTTTTTCCCTGGCGGGTTATCTGTTGGCACAGGCGGGAGGAATTACGCTGCTGGGCATCTTCCTGGGTGGCCTGTTCACGCTGGTCTTTATCACCGCTGTAAAGCTGGCTGTTCCAAGTTTCACCATTGTTCCCCGCCTGGAAGCCCACACCGCACTTGCCAGCCTGGGATGGATCATCCTGATGACTTTGGCCGGCAGCCTGCTGCCGGTCTGGTGGTTGAGCCACTTGAACCTGGCTCAGTTGTTGCATTCCGAATAATTCACAAAGGAGAAGAAATGTACAAAAGAATGTTGATTTTCCTGTCCCTGCTCGTCGTGATAATGCTGGCTTGCACCCTGGGCAGCAGTCCAACCAGCCCGACCTCCCAGGCGCCGACCGGCGGTGTTCCGCAGGGGGGCAATGGCAATCGGCCCGTTGGAACCCCTTCTGCCGACCCTGTCAGCATCAATGAGGGTCTCGCCAGCCTGAACAGCTACCAGATGACCATCCTGTTCAATTCCACCGGTCCGGACCCGTCTCAATCCAGCGCCACCACGCTGGTGGTTCAGAAGTCAAAGTATACCGATGCCTCATATACTCATTACACCATTTCTACCGTCAAGAAAGGCGGAGGTGACCCTAGTAATACCGACAGCAACATCTACCGGATCGGCAACGACCAATGCTCGGGCTCGGAAGACAATTGGTCCTGGAGCACGATGGCTCCCAACCAGGCAGAAATGCTGGATATTACCAGGAACATGCTCGGTCTTACTCCTTTGATCGACACTCCTACTTTCGTGGCCCAGGAAACGGTTAATGGGATCCCTGCCAATCATTTTTCCTTCACCGTCACCGGACTGGGAGTTGATTCCGGGGCTGAAGTGACCGCCAATCAAGGTGATTACTGGCTGGCTGTGGACGGGCAGTATATCGTCAAATACAGCCTGGTACTTGGAACCAGCATGGACCCCCAGACCAACATACTCCATGAAGAAATTTCCATCGAGTTGACTCAGATCAACCAACCGATCAATATCGCCTTCCCCCAGGGCTGCCTGGACGCCTCATTGGTCACCCCCACGCCTTGACGAATTAACACTGTCATTGCGAGGAAGCGTTCTCCAGCCAACAACATTGTCCTGGTGCATTTTGAGTGTGTGCAGCTTCGCTGCACACACTCAAAATGTGGTTCTTTAATAATTTCTGGTTACAGAGTACTGCGTAAATAATTGAACTTATGCCGGCTATATTCCACTGCTTTATGGCATTTTCAATTTCAGTTATTTATGCAAGAAGCAGTAGGTTCTTATTATGAAGGGCTTCGAAGGATACTCGGCTCTTTCAGTGATTAACTCTCTTCCGGCTTGTCAGGGTCAGTATACCTGCCAGGCTACACACAACGAAAAAAGCTCCCAGGGAAAAAACGAGGCGATTGGGTGGTATTCCAATCGGGGGCATTAAATTGCCGAATGTGCCTCCCAGGGTTGTAATAACAACGATCCAGATGGTTAATGGGAAAGTAATTCCCGCCAGGAACTTCCCGGTCGGTATTCTCATTGTGCCTGCAATAATGGATGTCGGCACCATCAGCCCCGGAATGGAACGCGCGACCGATACTGCCATAAAGGAATAGGTATTTATTTTATTTCTGGCCTTTTCCAGGGCTTCCCGCTTGATCAAGCCCTGCCGCTCCAGCTTTGCCAGGAATGGATTACCCCCCAAACTGGCCAGATAGAAGATCAAATTCGCCCCGCAGAAACTTCCTAAAAAAGTAAATACAATAATTCCACTACCCATCTGGATGCCGCCGCGGGCAAATTGATAACCCGCATAGAGCAGAAGACCCTGGGTGACGCCTGGTGAAGGGATGCCGATTTCCTTTAGCGCTTGGGCCAGGAAAGCCAGGAGGAATAGGACAGGGATCATCGTGTCAACGTGTGAACGTTTCAACGGGAACGGCAGAAAAAAAACTACAAGAACATTCCGATCAGCGCTCCCATCATTGCGCACCCCAGGTTAACCATGTCATTGTTCAACCAGCTCCATCCGCGCACCTGCACTGTCTCTGTCCCGCAAGTGTGCAGGGGATGTTTCTCGGTTTCCTTGTTGCAATGCGGGCAGCGATAGATCGCCTGCACAGTCGCCCCCAGCAGCGAGTCGAACAGCGAACCGAGCACGCCGGCACCTGTGAAGAAGGCAAAAAGGAGCACGGCAGCGGGAAAAAGCGCTGAGGGAACAGCAGAATTCCCCAGCCACGCTCCAAAGAGGGCGATGAATGCCGCCCCTCCCGTTGCCGCCAGGATGCCATAAAGTGAAACGCCGCCCGATGTGCCGCGTTCGACCGTTTTCCAACTCGTAACCAGGCGCGGCAGGGACGGGTTGAGCACACCCAGTTCGGTGGCCCAGGTGTCGGCGTTGACTGCCGCCAGCGAAGACACGAACATGACCCATGTCCAGGATGCGAGTGGGAAGAAGAAATGCAGGCCGGCAAAGATGGAGGCAATTGCGCCGTTGGCCAGCACCTGCCCAATGTCACGGGTTCCGCCTTTATCGAATTTTTCGTTCAGGGAGGCTTTCTTTTTTCCAAAAAGGCGCGTTAGTACGCTGGAAGAAACAAAAAAGGCCATCAGGAGCACGGCCCACTGCCAGCCGCCCAGACCAAAGATGATGCTCCCTTCCACCAGCGCACCCCAAGCCCCCGACCTGCTCAGGCTGTGGGCGCGGTATGCAGCAAAGGCGATCAGGGCAGCAAAAAGGAAACCGATACCAAGTTGAAAAAGCATGCTTTCACCAGGAAAAAAGGAAGTGGGGCCTGTCCATCCGGATCAGACCGGGGTGGTTACCAGGATCATCACCGCGATCAGGAACAGCAATGTTGAAAACACGCCGCTGGCCCACACGATCTGTGCCAGGGGACGCTGGTCGGGCCGGCGGTAGAAGGTCAGCCCCGCCAGCCAGTCAATCACATAGAAAAAGAGGCTGACAACCGGCAGCAGGATCAAGCCTGCCCCCGGGGCCAGTCCGCCCGGTGCTCCGGAAGGCAGGAAACCAAGTGGAATGGTTCCCAGGGAGGGGATCAGCATGGTGACCCAGCCCAGCAAGCCGATGTTCAGGAACAGCCCGGTCAGCCAGAGATAACGCGCCAGCAAACTCTCCCAGGCCTGTACCACTACAAAGGTCAGGTACTCCGATTGCGGCACAGCCGGGGTCAGGCTGCCCATTTCGATGGCATGTTGGATATTCTGCATGAATCCGGCCGTATCCTGCGGGGAGATGACAAACACGCGCTTGGATGTAGCCACCAGTATCAGGGCTTTGGCGTTTGATGCCAGGAATTCGACCGGTCCGAGATCCGGGTGTCGGCGAAAGCCCGTGATGGCTCCCGGCAGGTGAATGGGCAATGCCAGCGGCGAGGCCAGGGCTTCCATCGGGCGTACCCACTCCACTTCCGAGACCGGGATCTGCTCCACCCGCAGGCCCCAGGTGAGAGTCAATTTTTCACGGTCAAGGCTGTAGTTGGCATGTCTCAGCGAGTACAGCCAGTATGCTAGGAAAGGCAATGGGAAGAAGGCGAACGCTGCCACCAGGATATAGATGGTAAAGGGCAAGCCGATCGGTTCCTGTGAGGCCAGTACCGCGAACACCACGGCCAGTATGGTTAGCACGATGATCAGTGTAACCTGTAAACTCGAGCCACGTCGGGGGGGCGGGAAATCTGCCATCCGTTAATTCGATCTACCCAGTTCTGCGTGGATGGTCCGGCATACGAAGTCAACCTGTTCTTCGGTCATCACGCCGGAGAATGGCAGCGCCAGCCCGCGCCGGCCCAGGTCTTCAGTGACCGGAAAATCCCCTGTCCGATAGCCGAAGCGTTCCACCATGTAGGGCTGCAGATGGATGGGCAGGAAATACGGTCGCACTGGCACGCCCTTCGCTTCGAGGTGTTTCGCCAAGCCATCCCGGTCAATTGACCTATCAAAGCGCACTACATACACAAACCACGACATGCGCGTGTTAAAATTTTCCACAACCGGCGCTTCCACGCCGGGAATTTCCACCAGCCTTTCACCATACCAGGCTGCCACCTGCTCACGCTTGCCCAGCAGTTCCTCCAGCCGCCGCATTTGTACAACGCCCAGCGCTGCTGACATCTCATCCAACCGGTAGTTATAGCCCAGGTAGGTATGGGAAAGCCATGTGTCACCCGGGGCACGTCCCTGGTTGCGCAGGGCGCGCATCAGGTCAGCCGCTTGCGCCTCCTCGGTCACAATAATACCGCCTTCGCCGGTGGTGATCTGCTTATTGGGATAGAAGGCGAACACGCCAAAATCACCCAGCGTTCCGGCCTTGCGGCCTTTGTATTCCGCTCCCAGTGCTTCACAGGAATCTTCGAGCACTTTCAGGCCAAACTTATCAGCTATTTTGCGGATGGGATCCCAATCAGCAGACTGGCCAAACACATCTACTCCCAGGACCGCCTTGAGCGCACGCCGCGCCGCGCTCCCTTTACGGGACAGCCATCGTTGGGCTCTTTCACCGCCCGCAGTCAGGTCGCTGGCAGCCTCAGCCAACAGGGCCGGGTCAAGGTTTCCAGTCCGCGCATCCACATCCACAAAGACCGGGACGGCGTTCTCGAACAGCAGCACATTGGTCGAAGCCACGAACGAGAAAGGTGTGGTCAGCACCACATCGCCAGGGCCAATACCGGCTGCCCGCACGCACAGGTGCAGTCCGGCGGTCCCTGAGTTGACGCCGATGGCATGACCCAGGCCGGTATAGTCGGTGAAGGCTTTCTCGAAGGCCTGGATCTGCGGTCCCATGCTGAGATTGGGGGTATTGAGCACACCATATACCGCCTGGCGCTCAGCGTCCGTCAGGTCTGGGCTTGACATGCTGATCTTGGAAATAGGTTTCTTATTCAAGGGATTTCACACTTTGGCTGGCTGAATGAGTTCCGGGGCAACAGGCGCATCAGAGGCTGCTTCCAGGCCTAGGTCCACGGCATCTTCCATCCGGATCTGTCCGCGCAGGAAGGCCCCTTCCTCGGTGGCAAAAGCGGTCGTGATGATATCGCCCCACACGCGTCCGCTGGCGCGGATTTCGACCTTCTGGGCGGTGATGTTACCTTTAATTGCCCCGGCCACGATCACATTGGCTGCCCGGACGTTTTCACATGTCACTTTGCCGGTTTCACCGACCACCAGTAGGCCCTTCAAGGCGATTTGGCCTTCGAACGTTCCCTCCACGCGCACGCCACCAGAGCCGGTAATGCTTCCCTGCCAGATGACACCCGCGCCGAGCACTGAAGTGATGCGTTCCACGGTCTGCACCGTCGGAGGCGGAGTTGGTTGGTTATTGCGTTTGAACATAAATTTCCTTAGGGCTACCGCAAATATAAAGAAAAAATGCCAGGGCTATTGTGCTAAGGTTTTTCTTCGGGGCTTATTTTATCATCTTAGTGGGCTTCGCGTCTTGGCGGTTATGGCCTGACCCTGAATCGCCAGGGCATGGATATCCACGGCTCAGGCACCGTATACAGCCCCACTCGTGGGCCGCTGATTATATCATTCTCACCAATTGGTGTTCCCGCTTCGATCCACAGCCCGGAATCTTGCTTACAAAGGTCCACACCGTTCAATAACCCGTCAATGCCAAGCGCCTGCGTTAATTTCCCTGGGCCGCCCGTGTCTCGCCCTTTCCGCCGTTGGAGCATGATCTCCACACCTTCAATGGGCTCGATCGCCCGCAGCAATACTGCCGCGGGGAAGTCCTCCCTCTCGGTCACGGCATTCAGCATCCAGTGATTGCCGTAGGTGAAGTATACGTAAGCCTGCCCCGCTGATCCATACATGGCTGCATTCCGTTTCGTCTTGCCGGATTTGGCATGACAGCCCAGATCTTTTTCTCCGATGTAAGCCTCTGCCTCGGTGATGCGGCCTGCCAGGCGCACTCCATCCAGGATCCGCACCAGCCGCATCCCAAGCAGTTCGCGGGCAACGGTCAGCGTGGGACGTTCATAAAATGAGATGGGCAGAGGGTTCACTATTTCGAGCCGTTCAAACGCAACTCTTTCGTACCCTTGTAGCGCACATCCCTTTGCAGCGACATCCGCAAACCTTCTTCCAGGGAGATCGACGGCTTGTAATTCAATATATGCGCTGCCAGGCTCAGGTCCGCGCACAGGCGCGAGACCCCTCCAGGCGTCTGTACGCTGTGGACGATATTCGTCGGGCTGCCGGTGACCTTCAAAACCAGGTCTGCCAGGTCGCAGGTGCTGGTCTCCTTCCCGGAACCAATGTTGATTACCAGTCCGTTCACATGCGGAGCCGTTGACGCAGCCACCATGGCACAGACCACATCGTCCACGTAGACATAATCACGGGTCTGGTTGCCGTCTCCATTGACCACCAGCGTTCCATTGCGAACAGCCTGGCGCAGGAAATAGGGTACCACTGGCGGGTTGGAAGCCGGCATGTGTTGACCGGGTCCGTATGCATTAAAAATGCGCAGGCTGATGGTCTCGATCCCCCACAATCCACCAATGGTGCGGATGTAATATTCCGCCGCCAGTTTCGAGACGGCATAGGGTGAACTCGGGAATGGCGTTTGCCCCTCTTTCAGCGGTTGGATTTCCTGGTTGCCGTAGATGGCGCCGGATGAAGCAAAAACGACCCGCTTCACGCCCACATCCCGCATGGCCTCCATCAGGCTGACTGTCCCGCCCACGTTGACGGCATTATATTCGCGCGGGTAAAGGATGGACTCGGGCACCGAAACGCGTGCCGCCAGGTGATAAACGCAGTCCACTTCCTGGAGCAGTGTCCAGAGTTTGGGGCGGTCGTTCACATCTCCGCGCGTAAAGTGGATATCCGGCGAAAGCGCCTGTGGGTCGCCGGTGGACAGGTCGTCCAGGCCGCGCACTTGGTGCCCTTCGCGGGATAGCTGGTTGGCAAGGGTCGAACCGAGGAATCCGGCTGCGCCGGTGATGAGGAAATTCATGGTAAATAGATTATAACTCGATTGCTCATGGAGAATATCGGTATATAGCTGATTCTCGTGGTTAAGCGGCATTAGCAGACAACATATCATCTCAAAAACTTGGGGGGTGGGGTGTGAGGGCGGTTTCGCCGCCCGCACACCCCACGTCTTCCCCTTCTTTTTGAGAAGCTGCCAGGCAGCCGCCAAATGGGGCCACAGTTTTTTAGCCCGGAAATGTCCCGTAGCGGAGAAAAGTCACACCCGCAGGTGTTGAAGATACCTTCATGAAGGGACAAAAAGCATTAGCCCCACGTCGGGTTCTGAATTACAATTATTCCAGGCAAGCCTGAAACCCTTTTTCATTATCAGATGGAGCCAGTCGCATGATAAAAATGCTTTCCGGAAACGAAGCTGTTGCCCGCGGCATGTGGGAAGCGGGCGTGGTGGTGGCCTCCGCTTATCCCGGTACGCCCAGCACTGAGATCCTGGAAAACTACGCCCTCTTCCCGAATGTTTACGCCGAATGGGCCACCAACGAAAAAGTGGCCGTGGATGTTGCCATCGGGGCCGCCTATGCCGGGCGCCGCGCCATGGCCATCATGAAGCACGTCGGATTGAATGTCGCCGCCGACTCCTTCATGTATGCCTCCATGACTGGCATGGAGGCCGGTCTGGTTATCGTCACCGCTGACGACCCGGCCATGCATTCCAGCCAGAACGAACAGGATAACCGCACCTTCGCCAAGTTCGCACGCGTCCCCTGCCTCGAACCCTCGGACAGCCAGGAGGCCAAGGACATGGTCCGCCTCGCCTTCGACCTGAGCGAGCGCTTCGACACGCCGGTCCTGCTGCGCCTGACCACCCGCATCTGCCATTCCACCAGCGCGGTGGAACTGGGCGAACGGATTGCTCCCGTAACCGAAATCAAGCCATTCCCGCGCAACCCGGCCAAATATGTCATGGTACCTGGCAATGCCATCAAGCGCCACCCGCTCATCGAGCAGCGCATACGTGATATCGCTGTCTTCGCCGAGACCTTCCCCGTTAACCGTCTTGAACCGGGTAGGCATTCACTGGGCATCCTCACCTGCGGTGTGTCTTATCAATACGCCAAAGAGGTCTTTCCTGATGCTTCCATCCTGCGCCTCGGCATGAGCTGGCCTCTGCCCGAAAAGAGCCTCCGCGCTTTTGCGCAATCGATGGATCGACTCATCGTTATCGAAGAACTGGATCCGTTTATCGAGGAAGCTGTGCGCCTGATGGGCATCCCGGTTGAAGGGAAAAGCATCTTCCCGATTACTGGCGAATTTGACCCGCGCCTCGTCCGGGAATCAGCCATACAGGCAGGCTTGTTACCCTCTTCCGCCCACGTTCCATTGCCGGGCCTGGAAACCGGGCCGCTGCCTTCGCGTCCCCCGGTGCTGTGTCCCGGCTGCCCCCACCGTCCGGCATTCTACATCCTTAACAAGCTCAAGGTTCCGGTCAATGGGGATATCGGTTGTTATACGCTGGCGCTGACCCCGCCGTTGAGTGCCATCCACACCTGTGGCTGCATGGGTGCCGGGATTGGCGTGGCGCATGGCGCCGCCAAGGCCGGAAGTCCCGACCATCACGTGGCGGTCATCGGCGATTCGACCTTCTTCCATACCGGCATCCCCGCCCTGGTCAATGTCGTCTACAACAACAGCCCGGTCACAACCATCATCCTCGACAACCGCATCACCGGCATGACCGGTCACCAGGATAACCCCGGCACAGGCCGCACCCTGCTCGGGCAGGAAACGGTGCGGATCGAACTTGAACCGCTGGTGCGCGCCCTGGGTGTCAAGCACGTACAGTCTGTCCCCGGGTACGAAGTGAAAACCATCGAGAAGGTTCTCAAGGAATATGTCAAATTAAAGGAACCTGCGGTGCTCATCGTGGTGGAACCTTGCGCCCTGCTTCCGGAGGCGCGCAAGCGCTGGGTGCCGCTGGAAGTCCTGGCCGATAAATGCAACGGTTGTACGCTGTGTTTCCGCATCGGTTGTCCTGCCATCCTGAAAAGCGATGAACTGGATGAGAAAACCCAGCGCCCCAAGGCGCTGATTGACGCCAGCATGTGCACCGGCTGCGAGGTCTGCGCGGAGATTTGCCCGCGCGATGCCATCCCGTTCCGCCCCGTCCGGGTCGAGGCAGGTGAATGATGAACACTTCCATCAATTTTCTTCTTGCAGGGGTGGGCGGCCAGGGGACGATCCTGGCGAGTGATGTCCTGGTCAACGTTGGCCTGGCGGCCGGATTCCAGGCCAAGCAGGCTGAAGTGCACGGCATGTCCCAGCGTGGCGGCAGCGTCACCAGTCACGTGCGCTGGGGGCAGGTGGTTTATTCCCCGCTCATCGGCGCAGGCGAGGCGGATGTGTTGCTGGCATTCGAGAAACTTGAAGGCTTGCGCAGCCTGAACTTCATGCGCCCGGGCGCACTGGTGCTCATCAATATGCAAGTCATCGAGCCGCTGACAGCTATTTCCGGCGACCAGGTTTACCCGACCGATGAAAGCCTGCATGCCGCTTTTTCCAGGCTGACATCTGACTTGGAATTCATAAACGGCGAGCAGATTGCTGCTTCATTGGGGAACCTGAAGGTAGCCAACGTGGTCCTGCTCGGCGCTCTCTCCGCCCTGCTGGAACACAGCCAGCGGGCCGGCGCGGCGCTCACCCCCGCACTCTGGCTGAAGGTCATCTCGGAGCGCGTTCCCGCCAAGCACATTGAACTCAACCGCCAGGCTTTTCAGGCTGGGCGTGAGGCACTGTCAAAGAAGTGAAGGATGTAATTCGCTGCGTGACAGCGTATCTTTGGAAAAAGCGGAGGCCATCTTTCGGCCTCCGCTTCTTAAACTCTGCTCTCTACTCTCTAGGCTATGTTCACCACATGCTCTTTTGCATACGCCGCCCCGCGCTTCAGAGCATCCACGTTCTTGGGCAGCAGGTTTTTGTGGCGCCCCGGCATATGCGCATTCAGCGCCGCCTCGATATTTTCCAGGCTCAGCACAGGCAGCAGCGCCAGCAACGCCCCGGTCGCAACAACATTTGCCATGCGTTTGTCACCCGCTGCTTCGGCGATCTCATTGCAAGGCAGCGATACCCAGGTGATGTCTTTGCGGGCCACATCCCGGTCCACCATCGAGGAATTGACCACCA
>CAIKOL010000059.1 GCA_903829085.1 uncultured Anaerolineales bacterium
GGTCGGAAATACCTGGAAGAACATTTCAGCCGCAAGATAATTTCTGAAAAACTGCTGGACATCCTGAACAGTTCGATAAAATAAATCCCGCTTTTCGCGATCGTTCCCAGGAACCTTCAGGGTTTTAACATTCTAGGTTGACAAAAGAGATGGTCTTCTTCGGTATACTTTGTGCGCTGAACACTAAAGGAACCGGAGAAGGCCAAAATGGATTATACCCAATTGTCACCAGCCCAAGAAGTGGATGAAAATGAGCTGGTATTTGATATGGGGAGTTTGTACGAATTTTTCATGAAAGTGCAAGATATTCGTAGTCCTAAAGGCAAAAGGTATCGTCTGGTCACTTTGCTGGTTTTGATGTTATTAGCCAAACTTGGAGGAGAGGATAAACCGAGCGGGATCACCGATTGGATTGCAGAGCGTAAGGAGCAATTGGTAGTGCTGAAGATATTAGAACGAGAAGAAGTTCCCTGCCATATGACCTATCGTCGGGTATTGCAGGAGATCGTGGATGCACAGGAATTTGATGGATTGATCAGCCAATACCACCAACAACGATTGAAAGAAGAGCGGGAGATCCTTTTGACGATGGATGGGAAGACCTTACGCGGTACCATTCCATTTGGTGAATTGCGGGGCACACACTTGTTGACGGTCTATGTTCCCAAACAAGGGCTGGTATTGGTACAAGCACAGGTGGATCACAAGGAAAATGAGATCGTGGTGGCCCCACAAGTACTTAGCCAGGTCAATTTATATGGGTCAATCATCATTGGAGACGCCATGCACACTCAACGAGAGGCTTCCCGGCAAATAGTGGAAGCAGGCGGACACTTTCTTTGGTTTGTGAAAGGCAATCAGTCCCGTACTCTTTGGGCAATTGAAAAGTTGTTCATCCATGAAGTCTGCAACCTGCGTCAAGGAGCGCCTCTCTCAAAAGAAGTGCAGATGTTCTCTCGGGTCAGCAAAGGGCATGGACGCTTGGAAACACGCACGCTCATGGCAAGTACCTTGTTGAACGATTACCTGGACTGGCCGCATGTCGCTCAAGTCTTTCGCCTGGAACGAACAGTCTGGCACAGTCGTTACAAAGGAAAGACCTGTGCGATCGTCTATGGCTTAACTGACCTATCTCCTCAACAAGCCAGCCCAGCCCGTTTGCTGGCTTTGACCCGGGATTATTGGGGTATCGAGAATGGGCTACATTACCGGCGAGATGTCACCCTTCATGAAGATGCGACCCGACTCACCGTTAGGCAATCTGGTCGCAATATGGCAATCCTGAACAATCTCGTTCTTGGCTTATGCTTGCACCACAAACTGAATAACCTCGCTCAAGCCAGACGCTACTTCTGCGCACGACCTGATCAAGCCCTTAATCTCATTCTGGAGGCACAATAATCGAGAATGTTAAAGCCCTGCCACTCCGCAAATTCCCCCTTGACAAATTAGCACATATGTTCTATAATACCTTCAACGGTATCGCAAACACCGCCAGTGCCTGTTTGTCTTCCTGCATCGAAAAGATGTACCTCCGACCAATAATATCAGCGAGCGCTATTTGCGTCCCACGGTTATTCACCGGAAGGTCATGGGTTGTTTCCGCTCGGCTTGGGGAGCCAATGCCTATGCCGCTATCGCTTCAGTCATCCATACGGCTGGTCTGACTGGCCGCTCACCTTTTCAAGCCATCCTGGGCTTGTTCGGCAAGCCATCCCTGCCGCTCCCTGCCATGCCGTGAGTAGATACATACCTTCCAACGCTGAACATGTTTTTTTCTTCCCGCACGGTCAGGCTCCTCCCCTGACCGTGCGCTGGTTAACCCCGTCTACGCTCTCTTTTTCCTGCGTGGATCAAGAACCTCTCCTGAATTTTCGGATACATACCCAACCTCCAAACCTCATTCCTGGATTCCCTATGCCCACAAACCCCCGTAACAACTCCCTGCCCCTGGGGGAAATCATCGTGCTCAAAGAAAAGGTTGCCGCCCTCGAAGCCTGGCGCACCAGCACCGAGGCCGACCTGAAAGAGATCCGCGATGTCATTTCCCAGGTCAAGCTGCTCATTGCCCTGTCCATCGGCGGGGGCGGCCTCTCCGTCATCACGCTGGTGATCACCATATCGAGGTTGATCAATCCATAAGAGAATTGAATCTATTTGTTTTGTCACAGGCTTTGTATCCTCTCAATAAGAGAGAGAAGATTGGGGGGTGCGTGCGGCGTCGCTGCACGCACTCCCCCGCCCCCCAGTTTTTTGAGAAGTTACCAGGCTTTGTTCCTGAAAAAGCGGTTTTCAACCTGTCCCCCTTCCAACCCATAAATACAGCCAAACAAGGAGTTCCCATGACCCGCAAACCCATCCAAACCCGCCTTTCCGTTCTTGAGACCGAGAACACCATCACCCTGGGCGCCGCCGCCTGGGATGGCAGCTTCCGCGACCGGCTGGATTATGACCGCCAGGATATCCTGACCAAGGCCATCACCGCCTGGCGTGCCAACCCGATCGCGCGCCGCATCATCGAGATCACCACCGAGTTCGTGCTCGGCGACGGCTTCTCCTTCAGCGCCCCGCCCGAGGTGGAGAAACTCCTGCGACCGTTCTGGGATCATCCGCTCAACGCCCTGGACCAGCAGTTGCCGGAATGGGCCGACGAAGCCTGGCGCACCGGCGACCTGTTCCTGCTCCTGTCAGTTGACCCGGGCGGACAGGTGTATGTGCGCGCCCTGCCCTCCGAATCCATCGGCGTGATCGATACGCGCGAGAACGATTACCGCCAGGAAACCTTCTACCGCCGCGACGCCCTGGATGAGAATCCATACCCGGCGTTCTCCCCCTGCTCCGTCTCCGGTCATCCGTCGCCTTTCGTGCTCCACTTTCCGCTCAACCGCGCCGTGGGAGCCAGCTTCGGCGAAAGCGACCTGGCCCCCGCCCTCTACTGGATCGGGCTCTACCGCCAGTGGCTCGAAGACCGCGCCCGCCTGAACTACTTCCGCCAGATGTTTTCCTACATCCTGCAGCGGCCCTTCGGCAACCAGGCGGAGAAGGAAAAGTACATGCGCGAATTTAGGACCAGGATGCCCACCAGAAGCGGCATCGTGCTGGGGTTGGACCCCGAAGAATCTCTCAGCGTGCTCAACCCCAACCTGGCCTCTGCCGAGGCGGAGATGGACGGACTGGCTCTCAAACGCATGATCGCGGCCGGCGTAGGCATGCCGCTGCACTTCCTGGCCGAGCCCGAAAGCGCCACCCGCACCACCGCCGAATCCGCCAGCGCCCCCACTTTCAAACGCTTCAAACGCCGCCAGCAGTACCTGGCCAACGTGGTGCAGACCCTGCTCCAGAGTGTATACGCCCTGCAACGCGCCAATTTCCAGCTTACCAGTACCCCAGCCTGCCCTGCCATCCACATCCTGACCCCCGACATCACCGAGAAGGACAATGCGACCCTCGCCATCGCCGTGCAGCGCATCGTGACCGCCTTTGCCCCGCTCTACAACGCCAAACTAATCGAACCGAAGGAGTTCATCCGCCTGGTGTATCGCTTCGTGGCCGAGAGCCTGCCCGAACAAATAGGCGAATTTGCCCCGCTCAATGTCCGCGGCGGCGTCAAGCTCCCCACTGCCGACCCGACCGACCCGCAATAACCAGCGGCAACCTGGAGCCGCCCCGGCAAAAAGACCCTGGGGTGTTGGCGGGTGACAAACCCACCCGCCAACACCCCAAACCCCTGCTTTGTGAAAAGCATGTCGCCGGGTCACTTGCCTCTTGTGGTATAAATATATTGCATCCGATCATCGCTACCTGCTCAACGCACTGCATTCCACCTCGAAAGGGAATCACTCATGACCGACCCAAGCTATTCCGAAAAGATGATCAAGGAAAAGTCCGCCTCCAACCGGGCCCTGGGGATCATGGGCCTGGCGGTTGCCCCGCTGCTGTTAATAATTGTAGCCATCTGGTCGAAGGGCGCTGTCCTGGGTTGCGGAGCCATGCTCTTACTGGTGGCGGTCTTCTCCCTGGCGTATTTTTTAGTCCCCGAGAAATTTGCCCGCCGGGCGCTTGACCAGGAAATGAAGAAATTCGGAGACCCGCACGTGCTCCTGGCTCAGCTCGACGCGGAAGTAGCCGCCCCACACTGGGAGTTGAATACCCTCAGCCCCAACGACAGCACGTCTTCTGCCAAGAACCTGCACATCACCCCTTCCTGGCTGATCCATGCCGGGCAGGTGATCCCGCTCGAGCAGATCACCCGGGCAGCCAGGGTGAAACTGCCTGCCGCCCGGATCGCAGCCCGGGAGGGCGCCAGGTACGGCATCCTGCTCTCCCTGAAGGGCGCCGGCAAAAATTCCCTGATCGAATATGGAGGGGTGGACAGCGAGTACGGCATCGAGATCACCCTCGCCCGGATCAAGGAACAGGTGCCCTGGGCGGTCACCGTTGAAGAGTGACCAGCCATTCGTAATATCAGACTTCCGAGTTCTCCAAGAACTCGGAAGTCTTTGCTAAGAACCTTTCCAAAATTATTGAGGAACCGCATTTTGAGTGTATGCAGCTTCGCTGCACACACTCAAAATGCGAACTTATCCTGAATTTTTCGGATAGCTATTAAGTCTACGCTGCTCAACGATCGACCTATGACCGGACCACCGGCAGGAACAGCGTAAAGGTGCTGCCCTGGCCCAGCTCGCTCTGCACCTCGATCCGGCCTCCGTTGGCCTCCGCCAGCTTTTTACAGACCACCAGCCCCAGACCGATGCCACTGGGCTTGGTGGTGAAGAGTGGCTCGAACAGCTTTTGCATGTTCTCGGGGGTGATGCCGGTGCCCGCATCCTGCACACTGATCCGCACCCACTGTTCAGTGCCCGAGGTTGTCTGCTCAGCGGCAATGGACAACCTGCCCCCCTTCGGCACACCTGTGGCTGAGCCTGTCGAAGCCACACCTGTGGCTGAGCCTGTCGAAGCCATCGCCTGGTACGCATTCGTGACCAGGTTGCCCAGCACCTGCTCCACCTGGCGCGGGTCGGCATAAACCTCCGGCAGGTGCTCCGGCAGGTCGAGCGCCAGCTCCACCCCGGCAGGCACAGGGAAGCGTTCCAGCGTGGAGCGCACCAGCCTGTCCACATTCACCGTCTCCTGCTCCGCCGGCTTGAGGCGGGCAAAGTCCAGCAGGTCGCCAATGATCTTATCGGCGTTCTGCACCTCCTGCTCGATAATGGCATGTTTTTGCCTGATCTTGTCACTGGCATCCGGCTGGACCATCTTCAGGTAATAAATGGAGGTGTTGATCACCCCCAGCGGGTTGCGCAGTTCGTGCCCCACGCTGCCAGCCATCTGTCCCAGCACCGCCAGCTTCTCCTGGCGCACCAGTTTTTCCTGGGCCTCACGCAGCTCGCGCGTGCGCGCTTCCACGCGTTGTTCCAGGGTGGCATTCAGTTGCCGGATCTCTTCCTCCGCCTGCTTGCGGGCGGTGATGTCTGTAAAGATGGTCGCGAAGCCAGCCGTACCCCACGGCGCGACCGAGATCAAGAAATGCTTCTGCAAGGGCGGGAACCAGCTCTCGAACAAATAGGGTGCATGCTGAAGCGCCACCCGGAAGTACTCGACCGCGTAGGGCGGATCGGCCACCCCGTAGGCCTGGGTGGCCAGTTTACCGACGATATCCGCCCTGCGAATACCGAGTATTTTTTCGAACTGCGGATTGACATCCACAATGCGGTAGTTGACGGGTGCCCTGGTTTCATCGAATACCAGCGAGTGCAATGCCACCCCCTCCGCCATGGAGTCGAACAGCGAATGAAAGCGGGCTTCGCTTTCATGTATGGCAACCTGGGCGGCTTTGAGGCGCAGCATGGCATCCACGCGCGCCAGTAACTCCCGGTTGGGAATGGGGCGGGTGATGTAGCCGTCTGCACCAGTGTTGAGCCCCTCCGTCTGGCTTTCACTGTCGGTACGCGAACCAGAGAGCAGCAGGATGTACGTGCCGCCCAGGTCAGGGTCGGCTTTGATAAGGCGGCAGACTTGCATGCCATCCATGCCCGGCATGTTCACGTCCAGCAGCAGCAGGTCGGGGTGCATGCTGCGCGTCAACTCCAAGGCTGCGGGCCCGCTCAGGGCGCACTGGATCTCATACCCGGCTGATTCCAGGATGTGCCGGGTGGCATTACACAGCAGGGGGTCGTCATCCACCACCAGGATCTTGGCGGGCATATTCATGGGTTGCATCCCTTACCGATTGGGGGAGGGTAAATGTACGGCTGCGCCGCTCGCAAGTACCACGTGCCCCAGTTCATTGAGATGATACCATTTTTTCGTCTCTCTGCAACGGGAGCGAGACGAAGAAGGTCGTCCCAACATCCACCCGGCTCTCCAGCCAGAGCCGGCCGCCGTGGCCCTCGACGATGCGTTTGACGATGGTCAGCCCCAGCCCGGTGGATTTCTCACCGCGGGTGCCTTTTTGGCCGCGCTGGAAGGGCTGGAACAGGCGCGCCATCTGCTCCGGCGGGATGCCGCAGCCCTCATCCTGGACAGAAAGCAGGAGCGCGTCCCCTTCAGGGCGAAGACCCACCCGCACGCGGCTGCCGGGAGGCGAGAACTTGATGGCGTTGGTCAGCAGGTTGTCCAGCACCTGTTCGATCTTGGAGGCATCCAGCAGGACGGGAGGAAGCAGTTCCGTCTGCAGGTCCAGGCTGATATTCTTGCGGGCGGCGATCAGGCGGTTGCGCTTCAGGTTGGTCTGCGCCAGTTTCACCAGGTCCACCGGCTGGAGCTCGAGCTGCAGCCTGCCCGACTCGATGGCGCTCACATCCAGCAGGTCGTTGACCAGTTGAGCCATGTATTTGCTCTGGTCACGGATGGTGGACAGGAATTCCACCTGGCTGGCATCCAATTTAGGGCCAACTTCATCCAGGAGGAAGTCCGAGTATGAGAGAATGGCTTGCAGGGGGTTGCGCAGATCGTGGGCAGCCATGCCCAGGAACTGGTTCTTCAGATCATTCAGGCGCTTCAGTTCCGCGTTTTTCCGGGAGAGTTCGCGCTGCATGGTGACCAGTTCATTGTTCAAGCGGCTGATCTCATCGTATTCGTTGTTGCCGGGCCGGGAGCCCGACCATTCAGCCTTGTCTTTCAAGGCGGAGCGCAACTGGTCGGCCTGCTCGTTGTTGATGCGCAGCATGTCTTCATACAGCCTGGCTGAGCGCTGACCGTTCGTGCCAGCGGTGATGAGCAGGGAATCTCCGCTGCGCCCGGCGGTAAAATGCAGGGGGATGACCGCCTCCCCGCTGGAGACATTGATCTCCCAGTCCAGCACCGCCCCCTGGGCCTTGACCTCCAGCAGGAAATTCATGGCCTTTGTACGGCTGGCGTCGTCCACGATCCGCAAGAATAGCTGCCCGGGGTTCACCTCGGGCAGGTTGAGATTATTCAGCAAGACCTTCTGGATGAGGCCTTGCAGGTCGCACAGCAAAGCCAAGCCGCGCGCCTGGGTCTCGGTCTGGATCATGTCAGCAAGCTTTCCGCCATTTCCAGAGCCTGGCGGGCGTCGCGGGCATAGCCGTCGGCCTGCACCGATCGCCACAGAGTGGGGGCAATGTTAAAAGGATAGCCGCCCACCAGCATTTTTGTTCTTCCATCCAACCCGGCCCGGCGAACTTCGCTGATCAGGCTTGAAACCTTATCGATGTGAAAGGTCATGGTGGCCGAGATGGCCAGCAGCTCTGCTTCACGCTCGGCAACCGCGCGCAGGACAGCTTCGATGGGCGTGTTGGCGCCCAGGAAGTAGGTATCCCAGCCATCCATTTCGAAGAAATCGGCCACCATGCGCGCCCCGATCTCGTGCAGTTCGCCGCCCACGCAGGTGGCCACCATGCGGCGGCCTTTACGGGCGGAGGCGAAAATAAACGGGTAAAGTTGCGACATGACCATCTGCGTTGCGGCGGTGCAGTAATGCTCCTGGGCCACGCTGATCTGGTTGGTCTGCCACAGGCGCCCGATCTCGCGCTGGCTGCGCTGGAAGACCTCCAGGTAAATATCCTTGATGTCCGTGCCCTGCCCGGCCGAATCCAGGATCATCCGGCTGGCAGCCTGGCGATCACCGAGCAGCAGCGCGTCCAGATAGGCGCGCGCCAGGCCGGTGAGCGGGTTGCCGGTCTCAATGAAACTGGGCAGCGCCGCGGGGGAATGCCGGGAGGCTGCCAGGGCGGCATCCAGGTATTCGAGAGCCGCCTGGGCGAGCGGTGAGGCGAGGGTTTGCGCCAGCACCTGGCGGGTGGCGCCGATGGTGGTGTCCAGCATATCCTCCCGGAATTTCAATCCGGCATAGAACACCCTGGCCCAGGCCAGGTATTCATTAAAGAGGGCCGGGTCCCCGACATCCAGGGCTTCGCTGAGATAGGTGAGGTGATAGCCTTCATCGCGCACGCTCTTGGCACGCCCGGGATCGCCGAACGGTTTCCACACCACCGACTGGCTTTCGTACAGGCGGGCCACGATGGTCTCAGCCAGTTCATCCTTTTGTTGACGGATGGCTTGTGCGGCTTGCTGATAAATGGTGCTCATGGAGCCTCCTCTGGCTGAAAGTACCTTCTGGAAAGCAAAGGGGATCAAATCCCTGCATCCGAATGAACCGCCGGCAACCAGAGCGTGAACGTGCTGCCCTTGCCCGGCTGGCTCTGCACCTCGATCCGCCCGCCGTTGGCTTCCGCCAGTTTCCGGCTGACCACCAGCCCCAGCCCGATGCCCTGCGACTTGGTGGTGAAGAGCGGCTCGAAGATCTTTTCTATATTTTCAGGGGGGATGCCCACGCCGGTATCTTTCACCATGATGCGCACCCAGCGCTCACTGCCCCCGGAGGGCTGCCCGCCGGGCGCCTGAACCGTATCGCCGCTGACCGACAGCACGCCTCCCTTAGCCACACCTGTGGCTGAGCCTGTCGAAGCCACACCTGTGGCTGAGCCTGTCGAAGCCATCGCCTGCCAGGCGTTGAGCAGCAGGTTGCCCAGCACCTGCACCACCTGGCGCGGGTCGGCGAACACCTCCGGCAATTCCTGCGGCAGGTCGAGGCTCACTTCCACGCTGGAGGGTGCCGGGAAGCGCTCCAGGGCGCGCTGCACCAGTTCCGCCACGCGGGCAGGCTCCTGCTCCATGGATTCAATCCTGGCATAATCCAGCAGGTCGGTGATGATCTTCTCGGCGTTGGCCGTCTCCTGTTCGAGCAAGCCAAGGTATTGGCGCACCTTTCCGCTGGCATCCGGCAGGACCAGCTTCAGGTAATAGGTGGCGTTCTTGATCACCGCCAGCGGGTTGCGCAGTTCGTGCCCCACCCCGCCCGCCAGTTGGCCCATCAGCACCAGCTTCTCGTGGCGGGCGAGCTTTTCCCGGGCGTCGAGCAGTTGCCGGGTGCGCTCCGCCACCATTTCTTCGAGCTGATCGGAATAGGCCTTCAATTCCTGCTCCGCCCGCATACGCTGGGTGATATCCCGGCAGATGCTGACGTAGCCTGTAATTTGCTCCCGCTCATCGCGCAGCACCAGGGAGGAAATCTCGACCGGGAGGCGGCTGCCATCCCTGCGGAGCTGGGTGGCTTCGCCGCGCCAGCGCCCAAGTTCTGCAATGGCCTGCCGCATTTCCTCCCCCGCCACGCCAAGCCATTCGGTGACCAGAATCCCGATCCCCTCCTGCCCGAGCACTTCCTCGGCCTGCCAGCCGTACAGTTTCTCGGCGGCGGCATTCCAGAAGGTGAGCCGGTAGTCTGCATCCGAGGCAACAATGGCGTCATTGACGTTTTCCAGCAGGGCCGCCTGGTAGCGCAGCCTGTCTTCGGCCTGCTTGCGCTCGCTGATGTCCAGCAGGATGGCCCGGCCTTCCAGCCCATCCTGGCTGATGGCTTCCAGTTGCACCCAGGTGGGGGGGGCGATCTCCTTTTCCAGGGCCAACTCGCAAGTCTCTTTTTCTGGGTTGGAAAATACTCTTACCAGAAAATCATTGAAAATCGGCCGAAAACTTTCAGCCACAAACAGCCCCAGGCGCCGTTGGATCAACCCGCTGCGCTCCACCCCCAGCAGGCGTGCTCCGTTCAGGTTCACCCGATGGATCGTGCCGTCCCGTCCCAACGTCAGGTAGCCCACGGGGGCAAAGTCGTACAGTTCGGCGTACTGCTGCAGGGCGGTTTCCGCTTCGGTGCGCGCCTGCAACAGTTCCTCGTTCTGTAATTCCAGTTCGATCTGGTGCACCTGCAGCTCATGCAGTAAGCGCTGCATTTCCAGGTCGGAGAGGGGTGCGCTCGAACTGTCCTGGCTGCGCTCGTTCAGTTGCTGTTCGGCCTGGCGGCGGAGTTCTGCTTTGGACTGGTCACTTCTTTTCATAACTCACTCTCTCTTCACTACTCGCTTTTCCTGGCACGCAGCTCTGCTTCCAGCTTCTTGGAAGCGGTGATATCGGTAAAGGTGATCACCACGCCGTCAATCTTGTTTTCCAGCGTGCGATAGGGCATAATGCGCACCGCAAACCAGTTGTCTTCGGGGGTGTTGATCTGCTTCTCAATGCTGACCAGCGTGCGCAGCACCTCGTGGGCGTCCTGCTCCAGTTGCGGGTGGAAGAGGGCCGAGGCGATATCGGTGATCGGACGGCCCACATCCCCGGGGATCAACCTGGTGATCTTGGTAGCCTGGCTGGTGAAGCGCCGCACGCACAGGCTCTCGTCCAGGAACAGGGTGGCGATGTTGGTGCTGTCGAGCAGGTTCTTCATGTCGTTGTTGAGGTGCGAAAGTTCATCCACCTTGGCCTGCATTTCGTTGTTGACGGTCTGCAATTCTTCGTTCATGGATTGCAGCTCTTCCTTCGAAGTGGTCAGCTCTTCATTGGTGGACTGGAGTTCCTCGTTGGAGGATTGCAGTTCCTCGTAAGAGGATTTAAGTTCCTCCTGCGAGGTCTGCATCTCTTCGCGGATGGTCTGAACTTCGTGGCGGGCCTGGGTGAGGTCGCGTTCCAGCTCTTTCACCTGCACGCTTTGGGAAGAGGAACGGCGCGGCCTGGGGGCGGTTTTGTCCGGCGGTGCGAGGTTCACATCGTTAAAGACGACCAGCAACATGCCGAGCAAGGCCTCGGGTTCCTGGATGGACTGCAGGGTCACATCCACGATCTGCGTGCCGCCCTCGGTGCTGACCGCCAGGTTCTTGAGCGTCAGGGGCTCTTTCTGAAGCCGAGCTTTTCGGAAAGCGTTCTCCAATTCGTACGCCAGGCCCTTGCGCGCCATCGAGAAGATATTCCAGTTGGCCTTGCCGGCGGCGGGTTCCAGGTATTTGCCCGTGCGCCCGCTGATGTAGAGGATGTCGCCCTTGTTATTGGTGAGCACCGCGGCCGGGGAATATTTCTGCAGCAGCAGGCTGTCCACCAGCGCCGGCAAGCCGATGACCGGTTTCTCAACGCGGAATGGGGTCAGGTGAGTGGCGATAAAGGAGGCGGGGAACTCGACCATTTCCCCCGGCAGGGTGGGGGTGATTGACAGCCGGCGGTAGAGGCGGCTTCTTTCATCCAGCGGGGCGAACAAGTCGGAAAAACTGCCGATCGTCTCGGCGCTGCCCAGGAACAGGAATCCGCCAGGGTTGAGACCGTAATGGAAGAGCGGGATGAGTTTCTTTTGCAGTTCGGGGGTCAGATAGATGAGCAGGTTGCGGCAACTGATCAGATCCAGCTTGGTGAAGGGCGGGTCCATGATCAGGTTCTGGCGGGCAAAGATGACCATCTCGCGGATGGATTTTGCCACCTGGTAACCGCGCTCCACCGGGACGAAGAACCGGTTCAGCCGCTCTGGCGAGATATCCGCGGCGATGTTAGCGGGGAAGACCCCCTCGCGGGCTTTCTCGATGGCGTCCTGGTCCAGGTCGGTGGCGAAGATCTGCAGATGAATATTGACGGCGGGCTTGACCTTCTCGACGGCTTCCTTGAACAGGATGGCCAGCGAGTAGGCTTCTTCACCGGTCGAACAGCCAGCCACCCAGGCCCGCAGGACCTGGTTCTGTACCCGGCCCGAGACGAGGGCGGGCAGGACATCGGTTTTTAATTTCTCCCAGACAGCGGGGTCGCGGAAGAAACTGGTCACCCCGATCAACAGTTCGCGGAAGAGCAGGTCCACTTCCTGCGGGTTTTCCTGCAGGTAGTGCACATAGGCGCCGATCTGGCTGATCTGATGCAGCCCCATGCGGCGTTCAATGCGGCGATAGATGGTGGTCTTTTTGTAAAGTGAAAAATCATGGCTGGTCTGGGCGCGCAGCAGGATGACCACTTTATCGAGGGCGCTGACGGCTTTCTCATCTTCGACCAGGCCGAGTTTTGTTAATGGAGGTGCGTATTGAAGATAGGCGATGATCCTGGCCGGCAGGGCCTCCACCGGAGCCACCACATCCGCCAGCCCGGCCTGCACGGCGCTGTAGGGCATCCCGCTGAATTTTGCCGTGGCAGGGTCTTGCACGAAGACCACGCCCGCATTTTCCTTGATGGCGCGCAAGCCCAGCGTGCCATCCGAGCCCATACCGGAGAGGATGACGCCCAGGCTGCGCTCCATCTGGTCAGAAGCCAGTGAGCGGAAGAAGTAATCGATGGGCAGGCGCAGGCCGCGCGGGGTGACCGGGTCCAGCAGGTGCAGGACGCCGTGCAGGATGGACATGTCCTTATTGGGCGGAATGATGTAGACGGAATCGGGCTTGACCCGGGTGCGGTCCTTGACCTGCATGACCGGCATGGAGGTGCCGCGCTGCAGCAGTTCCACCATGATGCCCTTGTGGGTGGGGTCGAGGTGCTGGACGATGACGAAGGCCATGCCGCTGTTGGCGGGCACGTTGGCCAGGAACAGTTCGAGCGCCTCCAGCCCGCCGGCGCTGGCGCCGATGCCCACAATGGGAAAGCTGGAGTCAGGCGGGATCTGTTCCTCCCCGGGTGGGATGGATGGCTGTGTATCCAGATTTTCGGGTTTGGGGGTGAGATTCTTTTTCTGAGGCATTTTGGTCCCTCCGGGGGATCAATATCGAAGACTCGACAGGTGCCTGTTTATTTTGGTGAGAGTACAACAAATAATTATACAACTACATTGAGACTTGGATTCGACCGATTTGAAGGAGATGGTTTTCTTCAGGCTGCCGGAGGCCAGACTTCCGGGTTTTTAAAGAACTCGGAAGTCTAAATGGATATTGCATTTACCCTTGACAGA
>CAIKOL010000060.1 GCA_903829085.1 uncultured Anaerolineales bacterium
CTGGGGCGGGGGTCAGAGATTAGGGTTTACAAGCCGGCGGACTTTACCAACACTAGGGCCTCCTCAAAGTTCGATCTGACTGAGCAAAAATAAGGGTGCGGTGGGTGCGAGGGGTGGGAAACATCAGCTTCTTGACTTTGAGAAAGCCGTATTGCAAACACTAGGTGTTCTCAAAGTCAGGAAAAGAAGCGAAAAATGGGTGCGGGCGTTTTTCCCGCACCCATTTTTCGCATATCTCTCCCCTCCCGTTAGGGAGGGGTCGGGGGTGGGCATGAGCATAGCTCGATCCAAGCAGCACAAGCAGGCCATTTTGAGAACACCCTGTTGCAAACACCCTGGGGTCTGTAAATGGGTTCAGCTTTGTGATACAGTAATACAGGAAGATAATCCATAACGCATGCATGAATGAAAGGAGCAAACAATGATCAGGTCGATCTGCTTCCAGAACATTCTTCTTGCGGACGATGGCTCTGACCACGCCCGCGCAGCCATCCAGTTGCTGCTTAAATTAACTTTATCCCCGGAGACGCATATCACCGTACTAAGAGTCTTCAGCTCCCAGCAGGCAGCGGAAGCATTTCCGTTGGAAGCTGCAGTAAAAGAAACCTGCACCTTGCTCCAGGAAAAAGGGTTCAATGCTGAACCCGAATTGCTGCTTGGTCACCCGGCGGAAAAGATCATTGAATACGCTGAACAGCACCATCCCGACCTGATCGTGCTGGGTGCAAAGGGGTTGCGCGCCACCCTTGGGATCCTGTTGGGCGGCGTGGCACAGCAGATCATTGAATACGCATCCTGCCCGGTTCTGGTCGTACGTGCTCCGCTGAAAAGATTGCGGCGCATTCTGCTCGTTGCAGATGGGTCGCCCAACAGTCTGCATGCCGCCGAGTGCTTGGCCCGCTTCCCATTTCCAGAACAGGCGGATTTGCGCGTGATGCATGTTCTGCCTCCACATTACCAGGCGGCTATTCCTGAAATGCCCTATGCCATTGCCGTGGAGCAGCCATCCGCTGTATCAGAGGAGCTCGCCCATCAAAGTGCTAATGAAGAGGAAGATGGCCACCGACTGCTGGCGCGTATGGCAGAAATACTATCTGGCAGCCAACTCAAGGTCAAGACAGTCCTTGAACAAGGGGACGCTGCCACCGAGATCATCGAATATGTGAAATTGAACCGGATCGACCTGATCGTAGCTGGTTCGCGCGGCCTGAGCCGGATGCGTTCCTGGTTGTTGGGAAGTGTCTCGCGGAAATTAGTGCATTATTCAGGCTGTTCGGTGCTCATCGTGCGCAGCTAGGCAGTACTGACCTGCAATAGGGTAATAATCAGGTAGAATAAGGCCTCCGGCAGGCACTGCGCTCCACCCTGTACGTCAACCCTATAGGAGACATCATGGACTTTTTCAAGATAGTTGACGACCGGCGCTCAATGCGCAAATATGTCGAGACACCGGTCGAGGATGAAAAATTGCATAAGATTCTCGAGACGGCTAACCGGGCACCCTCTGCGGGCAACCTGCAAGCCTACGAGATTTACGTGGTACGCAAGCTGGAACAGCGCCAGGCGCTGGTTAAAGCTTCCTGGGACCAGGGATTTCTTGCTGAAGCACCGGTTGTGCTTATCTTCTGCGTCAACCCGGCTCGTTCGGCAGTGAAATATGGGGAACGCGGGAATTCCCTGTATTCCATCCAGGACGCCACCATTGCCTGCGCTTATTCTCAACTGGCTGCCAAAGCCCAGGGTTTGGATACGGTTTGGGTGGGCGCGTTTGACGAAGCCGCGGTGAGCGCAGCCATCCGCCTCCCCGCGGACCTGAGGCCGGTTGTGCTCTTGCCCGTCGGGTATGCGGGCCGGGTGCCGACGGTGCGTCCCAGGCGCGAGTTAAGAGATCTCGTTCACGAAGCTTAGGAATAAAAACGGGGGGTGGGGGTGTGCGTGCGGCGTCGCCATACGCACACCCCCACCCCCACTTGTTGAAAAGATATATTATCTGTAAATACGAACCACCCCGTTAAATGAAGACCGGGTGGTTCTTTATTTCCCGGCCTTGACCTGGCTGGCTGCGTCCGAACATCCGCAGGCGATGATTGTCTGGTTACCCCGCCTTAGCGTGCCCTGGTAGGCGCTGTCACCAATATGGGCGATCCAGCCATCCATATTGAAGGGGATGACGCCGTCCACCGGCATCCACTCACCGTTATATTTGCGGGCAATGTGAATGTGGGAATCAATGGCTGTCCCACCCTCGCAGGAGGGATGACCGACTGGATCTCCGGTTTTTAAAATTTGACCGACCTGGGCGCGTCCTTCTGTTGCAAGGTGCAGGTAGAGGATGTCCCAGCCGGTGCGTTCATCCCCATCGCCATCCAGGTCGAGCATCACCACCCCTGTTTCCGAGCGCACCACCACTCCGTCTGCCACAGCCGTTGCCATTTCAGGGGAAGGGATGCAACCGCTGGTCGCCAGTGGTGGAGCAAAGTCAAGCGCCGCCCATGGGTAAAGTTGGGCATTTCCCCAGCTGTTATGCGGGCCGCCGACATAGACCCATGTCTTTCCCACCGGCCACGGAAAAGTTAACTCTGGTTGCTGGAGGCTGACCGGGATGTGCGGCTGGTCAACTGCCCAGGGGTCGCCAAAGAGCTTCTGGTATGAGCTCGCCAATCCGGCCGGTCCGATGGCATGGCTATATTCTTCAGAGGCAAAATGGAGAGAAAAGTAATATTGAAAACCCACCGAAGCTGCCGTCTGCCAGGGGTCTGGACGTTCGATGACTCCGTCGGAGTGCGTAATTTCAGTCAGGCTTCCTGTGCGCCACGCGTAGTAGCCGTAGTTGAGCATATTCGCCGCCCAGATGAGTTGCATATATAGACCGCTGTAGTTGTAATCTTGTTCACCCAGCGGGTAGTATCCGCTGGGCGGGTTGGCTTGTGACAGCGCCCCGGTCTGGTATTCCAGAAGCGTCAGCAGCACGCGCGGGCTGACACTGTAATTGGTTGCCACAAGATCCACGATCTCCGCCCCGGAACGGTTGGCGCCAGCGGCATAGGCGCGATAATCCTTCAACCAGCCCGGCTGACTGGCCACAAAAGTCCCGCTGTCAAAACCGATGACCGCCGGACCATTGATGAACAGGCTGTCGGGCAGGATCTGGAAGGTTGTTCCCCAGAATGGCAGGTAATAGATCGGGATTTTCATCGGCATGCCGGGCGGCATGCTGGTGGCATCCGCGGGAATATCCGGGTTGGCATCCCGGATCTCCTGGACGGTGGTATTAAAATGAACCGCCAGCGCCGGGAGCGAATCACCCGTCTGGGCGATATAGTCCACCAATTCACCGGGATTGTACTCAGGGCGTGCAGGCAGCGCTGTTGCGGTCGGGCCTGGGGTCGGGGTGTCCGTAGCCGGGGCAGGCGTCAAGGCTGCTCCCTGCGGCAGGCAGGCCGCGAGCGCAAGAACGAGCAGGAGAGGGTAGAGCTTCTTATGAGAATTCACGGGGAATGGGGGTTATTCACCCGGCTGGCGGATGATCTGCGACTGGTGTTCACTGTACGGGCTTGCAATGACCATCTGACCATCCTTGCTGAGGAAACCCTGGGACGGAGCGTTTCCAGCATGCGCCGTCCAACCGCTCAGGATAAATGGCAGCGGATCGCCGGCGTTCACCCACTCGCCATTATATTTACGGGCGATATGGAAATGCGTACCGTTGGCGATCCCGCCTTCACAGGAGGGATGGCCGATGTGGTCGCCAGCGTTCACCCAGGTGCCAACCGGGATGCGGTCTTTGGTCGCGATATGCAGGTAAAGCACCACCCAGCCGGTCTGTTCAAAACCATCGCCATCCAGGTCGAGCACAACGTATCCGGTCTCGGAACGCACGATCTTGCCGGCTGAAATGGCAACCACCCAGGCATTGGACACTCCACAACCAGGTGCATCCATGGGCGGGCCAAAATCCAGGGCTGCCCAGGCGCTTCCCTGCTCCCAGGCAGGGTGCGGCCCGCCGGTCAGAGTCCACGGAACACCCACTTCAAAAGGTAGTGTGAAAGTCGGCTGGGTCATGCCAGGCGGAAAGAGCGGCCCGATTTCGTTGGCGCGTTCCAGGGCATCCCCGAACATGCTTTTATAAAAAGCCGGGAAACCTGTATTCGCATCGATGGCGGTCAGCCAGTCTGTATAATTGAGATGCCTGGAAAACATGTATTGTAATGCCACGCTCCCCGCATTCAACTCCGGAGCCAGCCGCAGGCTGGTCCCATCCGGGAAGGTCAGGCTGGTCAATGACCCATCGCGCCAGCCATAGTACCCAGCCAGTATTTCCCGCACCAGCAACTTTAGTTGTTGGGTTAGCCCGCTATACAGAGGCTCATGATAACCCAGCGGGTAGGTCTCATTCACACCGGCGTTGGGGTATCCCTGCACCCAACCGGTATAATACTGAATAAATGCCAATAACATGCGCGGATTAAAGGATGTCTCAAGCGCTATTTGCCGTACGCCTTCTGCTCCAGAGATCATGATGGTGCCCATCGATTCACGGAAGGTACTCAGTTTTCCTCCCGCTGAATCGATATAACCTTTAATATCAAAATCCTGCGCGCTCGGTGAATATATGATTTCACTATCCGGCATGATCTGTTGGGAGGCTGTGGTTGAGCTTTGATCCAGGGTATTGGGAATTAAGAGCAGTGTATTTGGGTTAAGAAAACCACCTGTCGGCAGGCTTGAGGGCGATGATATTTCCGAGACTTGCACGCCAAAATGCACAGCCACCGCAGCCAGGTAGTCGCCCGATTGCGAGTAATATATGATCTTGGGGCGCGGCGTGCCGGGGGTGACAGAGACAGTGGGGGTTGCCGTTGGGGAAGGAATGACGGTCGCGGTTTGAGTGGTGGACAGGGGCATGAGTAAATTGGTCGCGGAGGGTTCCGGAGTTATTGAGGCTGTTTCCACGCTTTCAACTGTCACAACGGATGAGGGCGTGGCTGTCAGGGTTGGAGCATATGTCCCCCACAGGTTGGTGCCGCAAGCAGAGAGGAGCATACCGGTAAGAATGAGTAGAATGGCGGCCTTGCGCATCACGGAATTCATCGGGCAGATTATACCTTCTTTGAAAAATCCCCTCAGGCTCATCGTTGGATTTGATTGATGGTGCTGTTACCCTCGTAAGATTCGACCACCACACCATTGCGGGTCAATGTGCCAACGTATTCCTCGCCCGTCCCGGAGGCAACCCAGCCGCTGAGCACGAATGGCACCGGGCCATCCGCTGGCATCCACACACCGTTGAACTTGCGCGCCATGTGGACATGCGTACCGCTGGATACGCCTCCCTCGCAGGATGGATGCCCCACCCGGTCTCCGGCGTGCAGGAACGTACCCGGCTGAACCCGGTCTCGACTCTCGATATGCATGTAGAGAATAACCCAACCGGTGCCTTCATTCCCATCCCCATCCAGGTCCAGGATCACCACGCCGGTGCCGGTACGGGTCACCAGTCCATCCGCTACGGCAGTGACCCAGGCATCGCTTTCAACGCAGCCCAGCGCTTCACCCGGTGGAGCAAAATCCATTGCCCCAAAGGGGGTACCGGCATCCCACGCCAGGTGCGGGCCGCCTGTGAAAGCCCAAATTTCGCCCGGCCCAAAGGGCAGCAGCAATTTGGGTTGGGTCAGGCTGGTTGGGACGAGCGGCTCGATGGCTTTGTCGAAGGGATTTCCAAAAAGTAGGCTATAGGTATCGAAGAAACCGCCGGGTGCGACATCCTTCAACCAGGTGGAATAATCATCCAGGTGGGCAAAGAAATTCTGCACTCCGGCAGTCCCGGCATTGATGGTCGGATCGATCGGGACGACCGAGCCATCCCCCACTACCCAGTCAGTCACGCTGGCTGTGCGCCAGCGATAAAAACCACTGTTGAGCTGGATGGAGGCCCAGGCCAATTGGCGGTACAGGCCCACATACCAGCCATCGTTAAAACCGAAGGGGGTTTCGCCCAGCGTCGGATCCGGGTGGGGATTGGTGACCCAGCCGGAGCGATATTCAAGCACTGCCAACAGCAGGCGTGGGTTCACCGAGTAATCTTGGGCGATCAGTTGAACAACCTGGGCCGCGTCCAGGGTTTCACCGTTCACATCCTGGGTGTAACCCGCCAGGTAACCGCCCTTGGTTTTGATAAAAGCTGCAACATCGAACGAACCGCTCAAAGGGCCATAAACCAGTTCCGAGTCAGGGATCAGTTTGACAGCCGGCCCGGGAGCCTGGGGGGTCATCTGCGGGATGACCAATTTCTGGCCCACTTCGAGTGCGTCAGGGTTTGGAATATTGTTGGCCTGCACAATAGCGGCCACGCTGACGCTGTAGCGTTCGGCAATCGCGGAGAGCATATCCCCCGATTGGACAATGTAATTCTCCGGTCCGTGCTCCCCGCCGGGCTGGTAGTGCGGGGCATCGGGCGTGGGTGTCAGCTCTGGTGCGCCTGGTGGGCGGGATGTGGGCAGGGTGAATGAGAGCGTCGGAGTGACCACAGCCGTGGCAAGCGTGGGAAGCTGGCCTGAGGCCCAGATCGACGCTGGCGTGATCACACTTGTCTCTGTCCAGGGGCGGGAGCAGGCAGCCAGCACAAAGATCAAACCGATCATCCACAGTTGTTTACGGCTCATGGAGTGATTTTACTGCCTTTTCGTTAAAATGATGAAACGAGTGTTTCCTTTAGAAAATTATTACAGAGTTGCATTTTGAGAGTGTGCGGCTCCGCCGCACACTCTCAAAATGCGTACCCCTCCATAATTATCGGATGGTTCTTAACTAGCGATCAGAATTAATGAATAACCCTGCACCTGGCTTGCAAGAATTTTCCGCCAGGCAAAGGTTATAGAATACCCGTGGCCACAAATTGCGCTTCCTATAGGCTGAAAAGGCGCAATTTGGTACCGTCATGGGTATAATCACAGGGTTGGAGCCTCCCAAACGCTTGGTTGAAAATTGTTGGCAGGCTCACATCTTGATCTCAGGAGTATGTTGTGAGTCAATTCAAATGGTGGCAGAAAGCAGTTTTTTATCAGATCTACCCGCGCTCGTTCGCGGATGGCAACGGGGATGGCATCGGCGATTTCAAAGGCATGCTCGAAAAACTTGACTACCTGAAAGACCTGGGCGTGAATGCGCTGTGGCTCTCGCCCCATTTTCCTTCGCCGATGTACGACTGCGGCTACGATATTTCGGATTATGAGCAGGTTGCCCCTGAATATGGGTCCATGGATGACTTTAAAACCTTTTTGAAGGAGGCCCATGCCCACGGGTTGCCTGTCATTTTGGATCTGGTGCTGAACCACACCTCCAACGAACACCGCTGGTTCCTGGAATCGAAATCCAGCCGTGACAACCCCAAAGCGGATTGGTACGTCTGGGTGGATACTCCCCCCAACAACTGGCAGTCCTGTTTTGACGGCCCTGCCTGGACCTTTGCGCCGGAACGCGGACAGTATTACTATCACTATTTCATGAAACAACAGCCCGACTTAAACTGGCACAACCCGGACGTACGCCAGGCAATGTGGAATGCCGTCCGTTTCTGGCTGGACCTGGGTGTCGACGGTTTTCGTCTGGATGCCATCGGAACAATTTTCGAGGATCCTGAATTGACACCCCACACCGTCCCATTGGATCTGGCAGGGCTTCGCCATCTCTCTGACAATGCCAAAACACCCGCACAGCGCGCCCAGGTGGAGCAATACTGGCACGATATGTTCAAGAACCAGTGGAGCCAACCCGGTGTCCACGAGCTTATGAAAGAACTGCGCTCCGTCCTCAACGAATACGAAGGCGACCGGATGCTGGTTGGCGAAGATGACGATGTGTCCTACCAGGGCAACGGTGAGGACGAGTTAAGCATAGTCTTTAACTTCCCATTGATGCGCACCGACCAGCTCACCCCGGACTGGATCCGCAAAAACCAGCAGGAACGGATGGCTGCCCTGGCGAAGGTCTCTCCAGGCGCCTGGGCCTGTAATACACTTGGCAACCACGATTGCTCGCGCATTTACACGCGTTACTCCGCCTCCTGGAATGGGGGCGATTCCGCCCAGGATGCCAGCTTGGCGAGGCTCAACCTGGCAGTGGTCCTGACCCTGCGTGGCACGCCTTTCCTGTACAACGGCGAAGAGATTGGCATGACCGATTATCTGATTCCCGATCCTGCCAGGTTGCGCGACACCATGGCCACCTGGTACTATGACCGCTTGGTGAATGAGTTACATGTGGAACCGTCGCAGGCTGCCCTGCGCGCCGCTGCCATGTCGCGTGACAAGAACCGCACCCCGCTGCAGTGGCGCAACGCCCCCAACGGCGGCTTTTGCCCGGAAAGTGTCACCCCCTGGCTGCCGGTCAACCCTGATTTTGCAGCGCGCATCAATGTTCAGGAACAGGAAAAGGACCCGCAGTCATTGCTTACCTTCTACCGACGGCTTCTGCTGGTCCGCAAAGCCACACCCGCCCTGGTGGAAGGCGATTACCAGCCGATCCATGAATCCGCATCGGAGCTTCTGGCTTTCCTGCGTTCAACGCCCCAACAGAAAGTACTGGTGTTGATGAATTTCTCGGAAAAGCAGATTTCCCATGATTTTTCTGACTTGGCTGCACACTCCGTCCGGGACATCTTTTCATCGGACCGGAACCCAGCCTCCGGCTTCCCGCACCTGACACTCAACCCATTTGAGATATGGATCGCCGAACTGAATTAAGCTCCCCACCCGATCCCGCCGCGGATGACGCCCAGGAATCGCTTGCATATCCCGAATCGGTCTGCCACCGCACCATCACAGGTGACCGGGCCTATTATCCCCAGGCGGAGTTCCATGGTCGGATCATTTATTTCTGCAATGAAACCTGCCAGAGGGTCTTCCTGTCTGACCCGGAACGATTCTATGCCGCCCATAGCAAACGGAGGTCTTGATGCACAACTCGCCTGAACCAGGCGCCATAAAAAAACTGTATGGGGGCTTGGAAGGCGGCGGAACCAAGTTCGTTTGTGCGGTCGGGAGCGGGCCGGATGAGATCATCGAGGAGATCCGCTTCCCAACCACTTCACCAGATGAAACCCTCGGTCGGGCCATCGCTTTCTTCCAGAAATACTCCCTCTCCGCCATCGGGCTGGCTCCGTTCGGCCCGCTGGATTTAAATCCTGCCTCTGCCACCTATGGCTCCATTACCGCCACACCCAAACCTGGCTGGAGCGGTACGAACCTGGTGTCAGCCTTCCGACACGCCTTCGATTTCCCCCTGGCTTTCGACCTGGACGTGAATGCCGCCGCCTTCGGTGAGTACTCCTGGGTTCCTGGAAACCGGGGCCTGGATTCGCTGGTCTACTTCACCATTGGGACCGGGATCGGCGCGGGCAGCATCATCAACGGGAAGGTGATCCACGGCTTGACCCACCCGGAAGCCGGCCACATGCGTCTGCCCCACGATCTAAGCAAAGACCCCTTCCCTGGGTTCTGCCCGTTCCACGGGGACTGTTTTGAAGGCATGGCCAGCGGGCCCGCCCTCGCCCGGCGCTGGGGATATCCCGCCGAAACCCTCCCCGATGAACATCCTGCCTGGGACCTGGAGGCTGCCTACATCGCTTACGCCTTGGTGAATGTTATCCTGATGCTCTCCCCTCAACGCATTGTGCTTGGCGGCGGGGTGATGGAGCACCTGCCGCTCTTCCCATCCATCCGGGAAAAAGTGCGCGGGCTCCTGAATGGCTATATCGCCTCGCCTGTATTTGCCGGTACGCTGGAAGAATTCATCCTCCCACCCGCTTTGGGCAAGCGCTCCGGTATACTGGGGGCCATCGCGCTGGCAAAAACGCTGTCAGAGAAAGGGTAGCCTGAGCGAGATATGTCATCCAACACGAACCGGGTTGAACCTCATGGCTGTATCGTCTGCGGAAAAATATACAACCTGCTGGTAGTTTACACACCAGCCGGCAGGCTGGTTGATTGCACCGTCACCAGCCCCGGCGGGCGCCTGGTGCCGGACGCACACCGCCCGCTGGTGGCTTGCAGCACCCACTCCGGGGCGGAGGTCGAAACCGCCCTCGCCAGGCATTATCCAGGCATCGAACAGGCGGAAGACCGAGAGGATTGAAGAATATTCGCTCTTTGGCAATTAGCGTAGTGAGGTAGGAAACAGGGGGTGTTGGGCGGGCTGTCTATATATCCACTTATCTCCCTTCCTCCCGCCTCCCTCATGCCGGGATTTCTTCTCTCCCCTGCGTTATAATAACCCCGTTCCTTCCATCCTGATTGTCTAATTGCCTATTCCCGGATCCCCATGTCATCCTCCCTTGTCGAATGTATTCCAAATTTTTCCGAAGCCCGCCGGCCCGCCGTGGTTGAAGCCATCGTTGCGGCCATCGCCGCGGCCGGAGTCACCGTGCTCGACCGCCACTCCGATAGCGACCACAACCGCACCGTCGTCACCTATGTTGGGTCACCGGCCGCGGTCGAAGAAGCTGCCTTCCAGGGCATCCGCAAAGCTGCCGAACTCATCAACCTGGACGTGCACACCGGTTCCCACCCGCGCATCGGCGCCACCGACGTGGTCCCGTTCGTGCCGATCTCCGGCGTCAGCATGGAAGACTGCGTAGCAATGGCTCGCCGCCTGGGTGAACGCGTCGGTCGTGAGCTCAACCTGCCGGTCTACCTGTACGAGGAAGCCGCCACCACGCCCAAACGGGTCAACCTGGAGAACATCCGCCACGGGCAGTATGAAAGCCTCAAGCTTGAGATCGAAACCCGCCCGGAACGCAAACCGGACTTTGGCCCGGCCCATCTCGGGCCTGCCGGGGCAA
>CAIKOL010000061.1 GCA_903829085.1 uncultured Anaerolineales bacterium
GCATGGCTGGCCGCTTGTGGGACAATTTGCCATTGTCTTATGCCAGGATCCATGCCCAGTTGTGGTGGCCGGATCTGTTGGTGGTGGCGCTCGGGGCGGCTTTACTGGCGATTTCTTTCATCCGCTCTGAACAAAAACCGATCCTGGCGAGTGTGATGCTCGCTTACGGGTTTTTCCTGCCCATCAGCGCCGCGGGCATCGGCCTGGGCATTGGCAGGCAGGTCGACGGGGTAACCCTCTGGCCAAATGGGCTGCTGATCCTGTCGGTTCACCTGGCGCTGGCCACCCTGGTCGGTGGCATTGTCCTGGTTGGAATGCATTTCAAACCGGTGAGATTCGGCGGGTATCTTCTACCCATTTTCATCACCTTGCTTTCCCTGGCGGCCCTGGTGGTTCTCACCGGGCTGGTGCCGTTCATCCGGAATGAGATTGCTGCCACCCGTTTTATCGCACCCACGCCCACAGCCCTGGTTCTGCCCTCTGCCACTCCCACCAATGTCCCGAGCCCGACTCCGACCCCCACCAATGTACCCAGTGTTACGTCTTCGCCGACGGCCACGTTCGAACCGGTTCCCATCTATGCCATGATCGCTTCTCCCTCCGGAGGCGGGGCGCTCTTGCGCACTGAACCTTCCTCTGGAATTGTGCTGGCCGTACTCAGTAATGGCATCCTGGTTGAGGTCCTGCCCGAGATCCAGAGCGTGGGTACTTCCAACTGGGTCCGCGTGCGGGCGCTTGATAACATTGAAGGCTGGGTGCTGCAAACAACCCTCGCCTCCACCACGCTGGTGCCGACACCGGTCTATACCATCACACCAACCCCTTAGCAGTCACGTAAGAATCTTTTTATCTACACAGGTCCTTTGGGATCTATTCCACTGATTGGAGTTTTGCATGACCATTCATTTTGGTACCGACGGCTGGCGCGCCGTCATTTCAGACACGTTTACTTTCAACAACCTGCGCATGCTGACCCAGGCCATTGCAGATGCAGTGGCCTCCGAGTCGTGGGACAAATCCGGGAACGGCGGCGCTGTCCCCGACCCGAAGAAATTTGTGGTCGGTTTCGACACGCGCTTCCTCTCCGACCGCTACGCCGGGGATGTGGCCCGGGTGCTGGCAGCCAATGGCTTTACCGTCTACCTGGCACAATCTGATTCACCCACACCCGCCATCTCTTATGCCGTCAAGAACCTCAATGCCATCGCCGGGGTGATGATTACCGCCTCCCATAATGCCCCGCGTTATAACGGTGTCAAACTTAAGGCCGCTTATGGCGGTTCGGCCCTGCCTGAGCAGTGTCACCGGGTGGAGGTCTACCTGAATGATAACGAGGGCCGCGCCCGCGGCCCCAACCTGATGGACTTTGACAAGGCCCGCGAACAGGGCCTCATCCAGAGGTTCAACCCCCTGCCGGCCTATTTTGAGCATCTGCGCAAGTTGATCAACAGCGATGTGATCGCCGAAAACCCGCCTTGTTTTGTGGTGGACTCGATGTTCGGCTCCGGGCGGGGGGTGATCAAGGCCTTCCTGCAAGGCACTGGCTGTGAGATCACCGAGATCCGCTCTGAGATGAATCCGGGCTTTGGCGGCGTCCACCCCGAACCGATCGCCAAGAACCTGGGCGCACTGGCGGGCGCCATCGGCGCCGGCATGGGTCATTTTGGCGTGACCACCGATGGAGATGCAGACCGGATCGGGGCCATGGATGAACACGGTAATTTTGTTGACCCGCATAAGATTTTTGCGCTTGCGCTGCGTTACCTGGTGGAGAAGCGCCACTGGACCGGCGCGGCGGTACGCACCGTTTCAACCACCCGCATGGTGGATCGCCTTTGCAAACGCTACGGCATGAAACTGTATGAAACCCCGGTCGGCTTCAACCACATCGCCGATTACATGATGACCGAAGATATCCTGATCGGGGGTGAAGAATCGGGCGGCATTTCTTTCAAGGGGCATATCCCCGAGGGGGATGGCCCGGTGATGGGTCTGCTGTTGGTGGAAATTATCGCCGTGGAGAAGAAACCCCTCTACGTCCTGGTGGACGAGCTGCTCGCGGACGTTGGCCCGTCCTTCTATGAGCGCCGCGACCTGCGCCTGCATCACCCGGTTGCCAAGGCTGAGATGACCGATTTCCTGGTTAAAAAAGCCCCCGCCGAAATTGGCGGGCAGAAGGTGACCGAAATCGGCAACATTGATGGCGTCAAGTACATTATGGCCGACGATTCCTGGTTGCTTATCCGCCCCTCTGGCACCGAACCGGTGCTGCGGGTGTATGCCGAAGGCCGCAATACAGACATGGTCAAAGCCCTGCTGGGCTACGGCGAAACCGTCGCGGCCAGCGTGACGTAGTAGCGATCCGAAAATTATTGAAAAACTGCATTTTGAGTGTGTGCGGCGAAGTCGCACACACTCAAAAATACGAACTTCTCTTGAATTTTTTTGGTAGTAAGGACTGTTTTGATAGATTAAAAAAGCGCGGGCCCGAATATCCGGACCCGCGCGAGTACCACCAGGAGGAGCAGACACCCTTGCCTGCTCCTTATTCGTTATTTAACCGTGGATTTTCGCATGCGCCGTGACAGGAAGATGACCGCCACCAGCACCAATGCCAGGATGATCATGATGGGCAGGCCGCCGCCTTGGTCGAAGAAGCCCGTGGTGGCCAGGGCCTGCGGGGTGATCCCGCTGGTAGCCAGCGGAGCCGCGGCGGTCATGGTCATATTGGCGGCCAGTTGCGTTTGGATCGCCACCAGCGTGCCCGGGTTGGTGGTGGCAGTGGCAGGCGCCGGGCTGTTCAGTGCCGCGATCACCGGGGTGGGGCTGGATGTGGCTGTGGCCTTAATCACCATCACGGTAGGCGTGTTCAGGGGGACAACGGGAGTAACCGGGTGGGTCGGCGTCCAGAGAGCTGCCTGGGCGGTCAAGGTCACCTGTCCCACCGCCTGGGCATTCCCGGCCGCGATCATTGTTTGCGTGGCCGACCTGGCAGTGGAAGTGCGCGGGGCAATGACCAGGAAATAAATGGCCATGCACACCAGGGTCAGGAAGACCAGGGCCGCCATGACCCCGCCCACGATCAGGAACGTGCGGTTGCTTTTCTCCTCGGGCGGCGGAGCGTCCGGAGTTTCTACCATATTGAGGGAATTACCTTCATCTAACATTGCTGCTTCCTCCTCGTTTGAAATATATTACCCTAGGATTTCCAAATTAGCAAGCGGGACAACAATTTGCTCGCCAGATTCCAACCTTACTTGTGCAGCTGCCACGCGCAACCCGCTGGGAAGCGCCGTCAGCCCGGGCAGTAGTCCGGATACAACCCCCACCTCTCCCGCATGCGGGGCGCGCGACAGGCGCACCGGCAGGTCGGGGGCAAAGGTCTCCGTTTCGCGCGGCAGGGGCGGGTCCTGGGTCACTGGCAGGGGGATCAGGATTTCAGGCCGCAAGCCGGTCTGCCGGTCGAATGGTTCTGCGTTGAGAGTCACCTCGCGCTTGGCGTTGGTGGTCAGTAATTTAAACGCCGCGCCGTCCATGGGTTTCATGCCAAAGCCGTCCACCACCACCAGCGGGTATTGCAACTGGGAGGCCATCGGGAGCAGGGCGGGTGCGAGTCCGCCCAGGATCATGCCGCGCACTGGCAGGTCGCCGGCTGCCTGCAAAGCCTCCGGGTCCTTGCAATACCCCGCCAGGAGGATTGATCCGCGCAGGCTGACATCGATGTAGTTTGCGGTCAGAGATTCTTCCGCCGCAGTCACAATCGGCATCATCAGGCCAAGCCCCACCTGGCCGTTGCCCCACACGCCCTGCACCAGCGCCCCATTGAAGGTGATTTCCACGCCGCGTTCAGGGATCAAGCGGGTGACCCTGCCGGGTATCCCGGCCCGCAGTTCGAACGTCCCTTCCCCGGCTTCCAATAAGATGCGCCCACTACCCACCAGGATTACCCGCCCATTGACCGGGGCGCGCACAGTTTGCAGGACCAGCCCCACCCGCTGGGCAATCACCTGGCCCTTGGTAAGCGTGGCTCCCACTTTGACCTGGATCAGCCGTTGGGCTGCTTCCGGCTGGAGCCCCAGGGCCCGCGCCACATCGATCAGCAGGTGTTCCTGCCCGTAGTGCGCCTCGGCCACCACATCCAGCGATGTGACCTTCTGTTCCACACGCGCAGTCACGCGCCCGGGAACTGGCAGCAGGCGTTCGCGGCGGATGGTGGTCAATGGAAGGATGTGGATTACGGGCGCCTGCATGGAAAGTCTAGCCTCCTAAAGTCCATAGCCATTTTTTGATGAGTTCGCGACGTCGCGCCGCGTCTGAAGGCAGGCGCAGTGGGCGGCCGCGTCCGTCGAGCACCACCCCCAGCGCTGTCCCGGTCACGGGGTAGCCATCCTGGCGGGCTTGCCCGGGGCCAAAGCCCAGATCGGCATGGTGCAAGGGTTGCAGGTAAAGACGCCCGGCCTGGCCGGCGGGTAAAGGCATCACCTCCAACCCACCCTGTTTTATCTCCATCCGGCTCTCGTTGCCGTTCTGGTAGATAAGGCGGGCATTCAGGATGGGTGCGCCAAAGCGGGCATTAACATACGGCGAGACCACGGTTGCCAACCCCAGGAAGGCGCCCGATTCCAGCACCTGGATGGGCAGGATGGAGTTGCGGCTGGCAGCCGCGCCCAGCGCAGGCAGCAGGTTGTTCTGGTCCAGGATCACGGTGGTGATGCCCACCGGCTGGATGGCGTCCAGCAGGATCAGCAGCCCCTGGCCCAGGGTGGGGGCGCGTGTGACCACGCTGCCTGCTGCCAGGATTGGTTCGAAGAAAGGCGTCATTCCAAATGCGACCCGGCGGGCCTTGCGCGGGAAATCCTTGCTGGCGCTGTTGAGCGCCACGGACAGGCTCTGGCGAGCCACAGCCTGCTCAATGGACAGGTCTTCGGGGGTGGCGGGGAGACTGGATGGGTAGATGGATTTCTGGTACAGGTAATCGCGCACACCTTCCGCAGGTATCTCGAAAGGAATCCATTTTAGAATGTCTTCCAGGCTGGTATAACGCAGCAGGGCTGCCAGGCCTTCGCCCAGCCCCAATTGCGGATACACGCCCAGGGTCAGGTCGCCGCTGAAAGCCGCCGCGATCGTGGCTGCCGAGGCGCCCAGGTCCACGCCCAGGATGCCCTTGCTTGAATCATAGACCTTGCTGAGGAAGCGAATGATGCGACCTTCGGCAGACGCGGTTGGCATCAGGGAGTTTCCTGCCCAGCCGTTGAGTTCTTCCAGGCCGTTCATCTGGGTACGCCGCACCTGGATGGAGAGATCCGTCAGGGCGTGCTGGGCCGGCTGAAGGTCCTCGGTTTCGATCCCGGGGCGCAAGTTGGAGCAGATGGAGAAAGAGGATGCCAGTGGCTGTAAACTTTTCTTGAAATCCTCCACCAATTTCTGATTCCCGGCAAAGAGCAATGCCGGTCGCTTGTCAGCCGGCAGCAGGTAGCATGCCAGCCCCACGGTCTCCATCATGCGCTGTACCGAGTGGGTGGCCCCGCCATCCGTCCCCCCTGCGATCAGGATCAGCTCGGGGCGCAGCCGTACCAGGCTGTCGATCAGTTCCTCCGGCTTGCGGGTGTCGTTCAGCCCGATGGTCTCGACCACGCGCAGGTAGGAGCTGCGCGCCAGCCGCTGGGCGCTTTCCAGCGAGACATCTTCCAGCAGGCCGATCACAGCCGTCCTGATGGCTGGGCCGGCGGAAAGCGTGGCGGTGAAGGTATCAATCCCTTTCCCTTCGGCAGCAGGGTTGATCAGGGCCCGTGTGTCGCTCAGGAACTTGCGCCCGGTGACGACCTGCAGGGCTTCAATGGCCTGGCGCACCCCCTCGCCCACGTCTCGCAAAGGTGCTGCCGTGGTTGAAGGCGCGGAACTGGATGCGATGAACCGGTAGTGGCCTTCCACCACGTCGAAGAACGCGGCGCGGGTGGTAACCGTACCGATATCCACGGCCAGCAGGGAATCAGCGTCAACCAGTGATGCGGGCATAAGGGTTAATTCTCATAAAAAGTACGCACAAGGTTTATAGAGAACTCAAAAAGGTAATGATGAAATAGATCCGCTCGATGAGAGCCGTCATGGCAGCCATGAAGACTCCCGCGAACAGTACGCCAAATGTGATCGCGATGAAGACCTGCCCCACCCAGCCCAACCCGCTGACCAGCTTGCCGCGCTGCGGCCCGCTGGCGGCAGCCTTGGCTCCAAAATGGAAATAGACCAGCGTTGTGACCGTGCCAACCAGCATGACGACCCCTTCGCTCAGGCGTTCCAGCCAGAATTGACTGGCGCCAGACAGCTTGAGCACGTTCATGGAGGCCCAGGTTTGGGGGAAGAGCGTGCCCATCACGGCCCCGCCCACCACGACTGCCGCTCCCACTCCCACCAGGAAAGCCATGGAGGGAGTGCCCAGGCGGGCAGTGCCCGGCCAGATCTTGAGCAGCAGCAGCACGCCCATCACCAGCGGGATAAGCACCAGCAGGCGGGCAGCCAGGCTGCCGCTAAGCAACGGTACCACCAGTTGCGCATATAGAACCTGGTGCCAGGCCACCGCAGCCACGTAACCAGCGGAAGCACCGATGAAAATATAAACAGCCACGCGGAAGAGCGGGTTATCCCCGATCAGGTAGCTCAATATCATCAGGGTAAGCAGGAAACTTATCCCACCGGTGATCAGGTCAACGACGCTGGAAGAGAGCACTGGCATGGTCAGACCCCTTCTCCGGATTTGTCGCCGCGCTTCCGCCGGCCTGAAATGGCGCTCCACACTGCGCCGATGACGATCAATAGCTCTGCCACCAATATCCCCGTGCCGAATGAATTCCAGTATTTTTCTGCCAGGCCGGTCTGGGGATCCGGGCGGATGAAAGTCTGTCCGTAGGCTTCGCCGCCTGCCAGCCCGGTAACCAGGCCTTTGATCTGCCCCGAATCGTAATACGGGAGCAGCATCGGTTCTGCCTGGGCCGAAATAACCATCAGGATGGGCGTGTTGCCAAGTGCCGATCCGGTTTGCTCGATCCAGACGCGCCCACTGTCGGCGTTGTCGGTCAAAACGATAATGGCGTCAAAATCGCTTAATTTCTGGATGCCCTGCAGGGGAGGCAATTGCCAGGCCTTTTGACCATCCAGGCTGAACGGCGCGGCCAGGGTGGGGGAAATGGAAAAATACAGCACGCCCGACGGGCCTCCCGCCAGGTAGCCCAGGTTCACATATTCTTGTCCCGCCTGGTAATTGTGCCCGGCGATCAAAGGCGAAGCGCTGGCATCCGTCATGAAGCGTTCTGCCAGGGCTGGCCCGGTTGGATTGGTGGAGATCAGCGCCAGGCGCGGGCCTTGCAGCAGCAAATGATCCATGAGCGGCGCGGCGGCGGCTTCCAATTCGCCCGAGAGGGCCGGTTCATAATCGAAAACCACCAGCACCGGCGCATTGGCGGGCAGGTTGAGGATCAGGTTAAAGGCACTTAACATTTCAGGCGGTTGCAGGCTGCTGGCTGGCGTGGTCGGGATTCCGGTGACAAGCGGCAATGCCACTGCCAGGATCAGGAGCACGGCGATCAACCAGCGCCACAGCCGGTTGGAGACGAGAGTCATTCGCCGGGGAGCCTGCGGCTGGCTTTCGCTGGCGATCAACTTTTCGATGGCGGCCGCGTAACGCTGCTGCCCGTCCGTCACCTGCAGGATGGTGGAATAGGCCGGTGGTTTGCGCAGCAGGCCCAGCCCGGGGGTGGCGGGCAGCACCCCCCGCAGGCCTGCCAGCGGGCCGCTCTGTTCGGTGGCCTGGGAATCCTCCTGTGGAGCATTCTTCGCTTCGGATACCACCGATTCCACCGGGCGCATTGCCTGCACCCACGAAGGCAGTTCAGACTGCTCAAGCTCTTCAGGCGTGGACGGCTCCGCATTCCCCTCGGGGGCTTTTTCCTCGGGCGTTTCTGGCGTCAATTTGGAAAGCCAGTCAGGTGTTTCCAACGAGAAGGCCTCCTCCTGCTTATCTTCGGAGGCAGAGCCTTCGTCGCTGACGATCAAAGCCGGTGTTCCGTCTGATGAGGATGTCGCACTGGGGTTGATCCCGGCCAGCCAATCGGGCAGCGGGCTGGCTCCTTTGTCAGTTTCGGGCGGCGGGGCAGCTTCGAACTGTTCTTGCTTTGCTTCCTGCTCCTCGGCCGCGTTGACATCGGATTGGAACTTGGACAACCAATCCGGTGGTTCATCCGGGGTCGGGCTGGCAGGCGGGAGTTCGTTGTCGAAAACGGGCGCAGGCGACTCGGGCTTTGGTCCCGTCTTTGCTTCCAGGTCTGACAACCACTCCGGGAGGTTTTCCCCGGCGGCCGGCCCGGATGTTTCGGGTGTTTGGGGCGTTGCCTCATAATTGGAAAGCCAGTCCGGCACTTCGGAACTGTCTGCAACTCCTTCGTCCGGGTGCGGGGTGGGTTCCGGTTCGGTGGCTTTCTCTTTCAATTGCTCCAGCCAGTCCGGTATATCGGAGCTGGCGGCAACGCTTTCCTCCGGGTGCGGGGCGGGTTCAGGGGAGGTGGTTTTCTCTTTCAGTTCTTCCAGCCAATCGGGCAGGCTTTCAGCCGGAACGGCGGCAGGCTGGTTTTCATCCGGGATACCCGACAGACCGGATATCCAATCAGGCATTCCTTGTTCTTGCGGCTGGGCAGGCTTGCCGGAGGCGGCTGCGGCTTCGGATTTCAGGGATTCAAGCCAGTCGGGGGTTGCCTCCCTGCTCGGCGGCTCTTCCTCCGAGGCGCCACCCGGCGCGGCAGGTTGCGGCTCGCCGCCCATGCGCTTCGCCCAGTCTGTGTCATCAGGAACGGCGGAGAGAGTCTCCTCCGTGTTCGAGCCGGGTTCCGGCAGGGGTTCAGAATCCGGGGCAGCCTTTTCGTTGCGCATGCTGGCCAGCCAGTCGGGAACCTGCTCCTCTTCTTCCGAGGCGGCTTTGCCGAGGCCCGAAAGCCAGTCGCCCGTCTCGCCGGATGAGTCAGGCGGGGTGCCGGGGGTGGGCCCCAGCGGCAGGTCCTGGGAGAGGGATTCATCCGCCGCGGGTTTTTCTTGCGCGGAGTCATCGCCTTTCCGCAGGGAACGCAGCCAGGAGGGCAGGGTGGGTTCCAGCGCCGCCGTATCTTTCTTGGTGGGGGCTTCACCGGCATGCACCAGATCGCTCCGGGCTGGTTTTACTTTTTCAAACTCGGCTGTTTCTTTCTTGACCGGGTTTTCGCCCACCTTGAACGACTGGGGATCAGCCGGCGTGGAGGCTGACGGCAGCGGCAACAGGGCTCCGCAGAATTGGCAGATCTCCAGTTCTGCAGGGTTGGATCTGCCGCATTCCGGGCAGTGAATATCAGCCATTATTTATTCCCCCCGTAGGGACGTTCTGCGCCCAGCAGGATGCGCAGGCCGGTGGTCAATGTGCCAAGTGCCACACCCAGCAGGATGCCGCGTGCTCCCGATGCAGCCATTACCTGGGCAATGAAAGGACGCACCCAGTCGCTTATCCCGGGGAGTTCTCCCAGGAAGGGCAGGGGCGCCGTGCCGAGCAGGATCAGCAATGCAGTGATGAGGAAGATGACGGAAAGCAGGTTGAGCCGCCGGCGCAGCAGGCGGATGCTGGCATACGTGAGCGTGATTGCCAGCAGGGCCATCAGGCTGGCTTCGATCGGCAATTGGACGGTGGTGAATACCATGCCCACCTGGTCGGGCTTGAGCAGGCCAAACAGGAAGGTGGCGATCAGGCTGATGACCAGCAGCAGGCTGTAGGCCGCTCCCTTTTGCTTTGTCCGCATCTTTGTGAAGTGCACCTGGAACAGGTTCATGACCCCCACGAAGATGGCGAAACCTGCCAGGATGATTGCCCAGTTCA
>CAIKOL010000062.1 GCA_903829085.1 uncultured Anaerolineales bacterium
GAAAGAGAGCTTTGTTTATAAGACAGAATAAAACTTGAATGTGGTGTTGAAAATGGCAAGATTCCCTGAAGCAGAAGCCCGCCTTCTTAATGTAAAAATTTGTATGCGCTGTAATGCAAGGAATGCAATTCGTGCAACACAGTGCCGAAAATGCGGGTACCAGAATCTGCGCCCGAAGAACAAAGAGCGAAAAGCCTGATTCAGGCACTATAGAACGTCACTCTTTTTCCTTTCTGGGCGTATTCCCCTTTAAAAGTTTCAATGTTACGCTTGTAGCCCAGCCGGTCCGTGAACCCGAGGTTGCGCAACTCTTCACGTACCCGCATTACTTCTGCCTCGTCCTGCCAGTCGGCGGTATAGACATAGATCACTTTCATCTGGTCTCTTGAGTCGGGATTGGGTTTTGCCGTGCTGACCTTGGCAGAGATACCAAGAATATTTGCGCATGTGGCGTCCCTTACTTTCTTCCACGCTTCGTCAACCAGGTCCGGGGGCAGGAAGATGAGCCATTTCCCGGCAAGTTCGTCTTCAATCGCTTCAGGTGCAATGTCCGGGGCTTCCTGGATAATCCAGTACATCTGTGTCGTCCTGGACGGGACCACACCCTCTCCCCCGGTAATCATCTCGTAAATCGGATCAATTCCCCCGAATTTGACCAGGAGCGCTTCAGAAAGCTGTGGGTATTCATCCCCGAACCGGGAAAAAAAAGCCACAAAACGGTCTTTGAAGTCGATTCGCGTTTCGACCAGCTGGAACAGGAAGTTCCCTTCCGCGCGGAGCTTTTTATTCAATGCCAGCTCGAAGAGCCCGTACGCCACATCAGCCAGTGCTTCAGGTCCGACTTCCACCATGGTTAACCGTCCGATGTCGTCTGAAAAAAAGGTTCTGTTTGGTATCTGGTATAAAACGATCCAATGGAGCTTACGTTCATCTTACAGCAGGTCCCCCCAGAGGGAAGAAATCCATCCTGATTTTGCCCGGGATTTTTGTAATTGTCGAATGTTTTAAGAGTAGCAGGAACAACGTGTACAAATTATGAAATGGAAAAGAGACTGGGGTCTTACGAGCAGGGTCATATTAACAATGTTCCTGCTGTTTGTAGTATACCTCGTTTTCATTGCCGTACTCCTGGCGCTGGGTATCTCAATGTCATTTATGATCCTTATCGTAGTGGTCATGGCATTTATCCAGTACTTCTTCTCGGATAAACTGGTACTCTGGTCGACCGGTTCAAGGGTTATCCAGGAAGACGAGTACCCTGAACTGCACCAGACTGTGGAAAAACTCTGTAAAGAGGCAGACCTGCCGAAACCAAAGATTGCGATTATGCAGAGTCCCGTCCCCAATGCATTTGCGACCGGAAGGAGCCCGAAACATGCCGTGGTCGCATGTACGGATTCAATCATGCGCTTACTGTCAAAAGATGAACTCGAGGCGGTGCTCGCACACGAACTGTCACACGTAAAAAACCGTGATGTCCTTACCATGACTATTGCCAGTTTTATTGCCATGCTTGCTGCGATAATCATGCAGAATTTCCTCTTCGCCTCGTTATTCAGCAGACGCGGAGATGGTGCCGGGGCGTGGATTATCGCAGGAATTGTGGCTGCAGTTGTCTGGTTTATCGCAACACTTCTTATGATGGCGCTTTCAAGGTACCGCGAGTTTGCTGCTGACCGGGGTAGCGCGTATATCACGAATAACCCGCGGGCCCTGATTTCTGCACTGAATAAAATCAGCGGGAGGATGGACGTTATCCCGCCGGAGGCGAAAGCAAAAGTAGAAGGCTCGAATGCTTTCTTTATTATCCCTGCACTTTCCGGCAATAAGTTCCTGGAACTGTTCTCGACCCACCCCCCGCTTGAAAAGCGGATCGCGAACCTTGAAAGGGTAGAAGAAGAACTCAGATCCTCTTAATATTTTAGGTAATTATGTAAAAACTGCCCCCAATATAAACTAAGCCAACATGAAATTAACTAGATCC
>CAIKOL010000063.1 GCA_903829085.1 uncultured Anaerolineales bacterium
CCCGCCCAACACCACCATCTCTTTCCCTACTTCACGGAGATTCCCAAAGAGACGTAAATTATTAAAAAACGACCACCCGCTCAGGTGGTCGTTTGGTTAAGCGTTGGGGTTTCGTTGGAGATGTTATTTGGTTCTTTCTACCGCTTTCTTTCGCCTGTGAATGGGGATCAATAACAGAAAGCCGATCGTGATCAGCACCTCGCCGATCTGCACCCCGATCGCCTGCCAGGCGCCAAAGACCGGAACGCGCGGCGAAGATTGCGCTCCAAAGCCGAACACATCCGCCATGCCGGAAAAAACGGTCACCACGTATCCGGTTGCGACCAGCCGTGAACCGATATCGGCGGCAATGCTGCGCTCGTCATTTTTCCAGAAGGAGGTCAGGCTGATATACCCGCCGATGCAGGTAATGGCCAGCCCCACCAGGAAGACCGAGATCTGCACAAACCCAACCACCGGGCTGCGGTCCAGGTCAAACAGGGATGGCCTGGCGCCTGCCAGGAAAATGAGCAGGCCCACCAATGTCAATGCCAGCCCAAAGCGCACACGCGTGCGGGAGGGAATGCCTGTGGGAGATGTATCGGGGGATGGGGAGGGTTTGTCAGGAATTGTCATGGCAGGAATGTCTGCAGGTGCCGCAACCAGTTCTTCCCCAGAACTGCGGCGACCTGTTCATCATTATACCCTTTCGCCTTTAGCACGGGGCCCAGCTTCTGCAGGTCGGCGATCGTATCCACGCCGGCAGGCGCGGCAGACAGCCCAAAACCGCCATCGAAGTCGCTGCCCAGACCCGCGTGCCGGGCATCCCCGGCCATCTGGCAGATTCGGTCCACGTGGGCAGCCACTGTTTCGAGACTGATGTTGTCGCGCGACTGGCCGAATTTCCATTCGTTATCCAGGAACCGGCAGAACGGCACCACACCGATGATCCCATCCCGTTCGATGATCCCCTGGATCACATCGTCCGGCAGCAGGCGGTTCCCATCGTAGCCAGGCAGCAGGGCGGCCGCGTTGGCATGGCTGGCGATGAGGGGGCCGGGATAAAGATCGAGGGCTTGGCGCGCCGACAACTCATCCATGTGACTCAGGTCAAGCGTGAAGCCGATATCTGCCATCACTCTCAGCAGGAGACGACCTTCATCGGTGAGCGGGCCGGGGTCGCGCGTGCCACCGCAGAAGCGGGTGCCAGCCCAAGCCGGGCCGATAACCCGTACGCCCCACTCCCACCACGCTTCCAGCTCGGATGGATCGCGCACCCCCTCGGCTCCTTCCATCAGCGGGACCAGCCCCACGGGGTGACTTTTAGATTTGGGATCGGCCCAATGCGCCAGTACAGATTCGAGCTCGAGGCGCGAACCAATCATGCGGAAGGCTTCAGGGGCTTCGTCAGCCAGCCTGTGATACGCATCCAGTTGGGCGCGGTAGAGAGCATGCGCCTGGTCGGGACTGGCATAAACTTGTTTTTCCCAATCGCCGGTTCTGCGACGGATGGGCGTGACGAACAGGGTGCTGAAAATGACCGCCACGCGCCCGCGCTGGTAATCGGGCCAGCCGAGCAGCGTTTGGCCGTAGTGTTCGGGGGCGGTGGAACCGCTTTCGGATTCGAAGCGGCGCGTTTCCTCGGCGGAACGGGTGTAATCCCGTCCGAAGTTCAGCATGTTATATGCCAGGTCTTCGTGTGCGTCTACAAGCAGGGGCAGCATGACAATTCAAAAACCCGGTCTCTGCAAGAAACCGGGTTTCTCTTTCCTATTCTTGAGGGGTTTCCTCTTCCGTGGAGGGTTTTTCTTCCGGCTGTTCCGGTTCAGGACCGGGATCCTGATCGACCAGTTCCAGGTTGATGCCTTCGATGTCGATTTGCTTCAGGTCAAGGTCCTTGTAGGCGCCCGAGTCGACCTTGCGCAGGCTCAAGCCAATCCGGCGCTGCTCGGGGTCAATGCGGATGATGCGCAGGGTGACCACACTGCCATCGTGCAGGCCGGCTTCCTTGGGATGCTCGATGCGATTCTCGCTGATCTCGGAGATGTGGATCAGGCCTTCCAGGTCACCATCCAGGCGGGCAAAAGCACCAAATTTCGTCAGGCGGGTGATGACCCCTTCAACCAGTTGGCCGACCTTGAACTTGTCCACCTTGCTCTGCCAGGGATCGTTCTGCAGGGCGCGGATGGACAGGCCAATGCGTTTCTTTTCGCGGTCAATGTTGATGATCTTGACTTTTACTTCCTGGCCCACTTCCAACACCTCGGATGGGTGCTGGACGCGTTCCCAGGAGATCTCGGATAGGTGTACCAGGCCATCCGCGCCGTTGACATTGACGAAGGCGCCAAAATCAGCCAGGCTGGTGACCTTGCCGGTGTAAACCTCGCCCTCTTTCAGCGATTCAATGACACGCTCCTTGATGGACTGGCGGGTCTCGCTGGAGGCGGCGCGTTCTGAGAGGATCAGGCGGCGACGCTTGCGGTCCACTTCGATGACGCGCACGGTGATCGGCTCACCGATCATCTTGGCGTAACGGGCATCCGGGGTGTCGCCGGTGACGGCCATGCGGCGGGAGATGCCCAACTGCGAGGCCGGCACAAACCCGCGCAAGCCAAACACGGGCACGATGATGCCGCCCTTGTTGAAGCCGTCCACCTTGCCTTCGTAGGAGCCGCCTTCTTCCAGCAGCTTCTCGACTTCGCCCCAGCCTTTTTGTTCCTGGGCGCGGTTGTATGAAAGCACCACGTTGCCGCTGGCATCTTCAGCCGACAACACGTAGACCAGGATCTCCTGGCCCAACGCCAACGCGGCGCGCTCTTCGACTGGGATGGCTTCCAGTTCACGGCCGGTGATCACACCTTCCGATTTGGCACCCACACTGACCAGGATTTGCGACTGGTTGATGCTGGCAACGACTCCGGTACGAATTTCACCGGGTTGGGGGAAATCCAAGGACATGCCCTCCTGATCTAGGAGGGTTTCCATATTGGTATGATTATTGTTGAGGTCATCAGTAGGTGGATTGCTCTCAGGCGCAACCCCCTGCCCGAGAAGGGCTTCATTTTGTTCCATATGTATGAGTAACTCCGGCGGATAAGATAGGGAGATTATACAGTTGAATTGACTACTTGGCAACCCACATTTTCCTTCGATTATCTGGATCTTCTCACTAAATTGGGGGTGGGGGTATGCCTGCAGCGGGGCCGCAGGCATACCCCCCACCCATTTTCGTTATATTGAGGATCCAAATCCTTACTTCCCGGCAGGCTTTTTACCAGCCTTGAAGGTCTGGGCGCTTTGCAGGATGTCGTGGGCCGAACGCAGGGTGCCCTCGGTCACTTCGCCGAGCATCTGGGCCAGCTCGAGCGCGCGCGCTTCGCCGGTCAGGTTTGCCACCCGGGTCAGGGTGCGGGCTTGTTCGATGACCTTCTGCACCTGGAAGTGCTGGTCTCCAAAGGCGGCCAACTGCGGCAGGTGGGTGATGACAAATACCTGGTGGGCGCGGCCCAGGTTCCAGAGCTTTTGGCCCACCGTCCCGCCCACGCGCCCGCCGATGCCCTGGTCGATTTCGTCGAAGATCAGCGTGGGCACCTGGTCGGCGCGCGCCAGCACGTTTTTCAACGCCAGCATCAGGCGGGAGGTCTCGCCTCCGGAGGCAATTTTGGCCAGCGGTTTGAGACCCTCGCCCGGGTTGGGAGCCACCAGGAATTCAACCCGGTCCAGCCCGCTGGCGTCAAAGGCCACGCGGCTGCCATCCGGCAGGGGCAGCCCGTCCGCCGCGGGCCGGGTCTGGAAATCCACGCCAAAACGGGCGGCGGCCATGTGCAGCTCATCCAGTTCGGCCTCGATGGCCTGGCTCATCAGGGCGGCCGATTCTTTGCGCTTGTTTGAGAGCGCCAGCGCCTGCCCGCACAGAGTTGGCAGGCTGGCAGATTCGGCCGTTTCCAGTTCCCCGATGCGCCCGGCAGCATTACCAAGGGTCTCGAGTTGCCGGCGTGCATTGGCAGCGAAGGCCAGGCTGGACTCGAGGCTGCCGCCATACTTGCGTTCCAGGCGGCGCAGCAGGTCGAGACGTTCTTCCACTTCCTCCAGCCGCTTGGGGTTGTATTCGATGACCTCCAGGTAATTGCGCAGGCCGCGGGCCAGGTCGGCCAGGGATTCTTCCAACGCCATGGATTGTTCGGCCAGGGATTTCTGCGTCCCGTCGATCTGGGCCAGTTTTGTAAGCGCCTGGGCTGCCTGCCCGACCAGGTCGGTGGAGGCAGGCGATTCGGGGGTGCCCTCATCCAGCACGGTCAGGGCCTGCTGGGCCAGGCTGGCAAGCGACTCGGCATTGGCCAGCCGGTCGCGCTCCTGGCGCAGGCTTTCATCCTCGCCGGGCTTGAGCCGGGCGGCCTCGATCTCTTCGGCCTGGAAGGTGAGCATTTCCGCCTGGCGTTCGGCGTCACGCTGAGCCAGGCGCAGGTCTGCCAGTTCCCGGCGGATGGTGAGCAGCTGCTGGTGGGTCTTGCGGTAGGCAGCCAGCAGGGACTCAACGCCGGCGTAACGGTCAAGCAGCCCAAGGTGGGCATGCACGTTGAGCAGGGAGAGATGCTCGGACTGCCCGTGGATATCCACCAGCCCTTCGCCCAGTTCTTTCAACAACGACAGGCTGATCGCCCGGCCATTGATGCGCGCCACGCTGCGGCCCTCGCGGCGGATTTCCCGCGTCAGGGTCACGTAATCCTTTTCGTCGAGCAGTTCTTCACGTTCGAGGATCTTGTGGGCGGCCAGGCGCTCCGCACCGGAGAGTTTGAAGGTGGCCTCCACGTGCGCCAGGTCTGCCTCGCTGCGGATGGCGGTGGCATCCGCGCGCCCACCCAGCAGCATGTCGAGCGCATCCATGATGATGGATTTACCCGCGCCGGTTTCACCGGTGAAGACCACCAGCCCGGGGCCGAAGCCCAGCTCGAGCTGGTCAATGATGGCGAAGTTCTGGATGCGGAGTTCGGTCAGCATATTTATCCAAAGAATATAACGATTCTGCGGAGCACCCTGCGGGTAAACCGTTGCAACGAATTCTATCTCGACAACTGGATCCCGGCCAGTCGGGTATAGACCACTGGCACGGCAATGAACAGGTAAATGCCCTGGAAAATGAGGCCGAAGAGGTTGAAGGAAACCAGGTTGAGGATGATGACCGGCAGGGCGCCCACCACGACCGCTGTAGCCACCGAGATGAACAGGGCCGGTGCGCGGTGCTTGCGGGTCACCCGGCGCACCCCCTCGGCGATGACCATCCCGGCCGTGGGAGCCCCGATCACGATCAGGATCCAGCCGATGAAGCTGAGACCGCTGACAACGCTGGCGAGCAGGCTGGCCAGGAAGCCCAGCACCAGGGCGGTGGGCACCCCCAACAGGTAATCGGACCAGACCGCGGTTTCGAAGACCTTCATCTGGCCGCGCACGCATTCCTTGCAGCGGTAGCCGGTAGGCGTGCGTAGCGCGCATTTGGCACAAATGGGTTTCCCGCACTTGTTGCAGCGCAGGGAGGTTTCGACGCCGGGGTGGTTGGCGCAGTAAGTGGGCAGGTTGAGGTCGATCATCGTGGCAGGCCTATGGCAGGATTCTGGTTCATGTGGGCAGTGATGTTGCGATAGAAGTAGCCGGGGTCGCCGAAGCGTACAAAACGGGCAGCATAATCGCCGAGACGGACTTCCACCTGGTCGTTATCGGCCAGCGGCACCGGTACCTGGCCATCCACGCTCAGGACGGCCTCGCTGCCATCCCGCAGGGCGATGCTGACCGAAGCGCCTTCGGAGAGCACGACCGCCCGGTCAACGGACAGGTGCGGGGCGATGGGGACCAGCAGGATGTTGCGCAACTCCGGGGGCAGGATGGGCCCGCCGGCAGCCAGGGCGTAGGCGGTGGAACCGGTGGGGGTGGCGGCGATGAGACCATCGGCCACGTAGTTGGTCAGCAGCATCCCGTCCACGCTGGTGGAGAGGTGCACCGGGTGGACGGAGGCGCCGCGGCTGACGACCACCTCGTTGAGGGCATGCCAGTTGCCCAGCGATTCGTCGGAGCGCCTGTGTTCGGCACGGATCATCATGCGGTTTTCGATCCAATACCTGCCGCTCAATAAATTATCGCAGGCCGCCTGCCATTCCTCGCGCCGCACCTGGATCAGGAAGCCCAGCCGCCCCAGGTTGACTCCCAGGATGGGGACGCCCACCGGGGCGCACAGGTGGGCCGAGCGCAGCATGGTGCCATCCCCGCCC
>CAIKOL010000064.1 GCA_903829085.1 uncultured Anaerolineales bacterium
AAGTCACGGGGCAAGGCTTTCAGACTTTAAGAAAGCCCTGGGGGTTCGAATGAGCCTGAGCTATTTGGATATTGACGTGTATAATAATAAATAATATCCTGATAGTTGCCTGGCTGGATTTTGTGGAGGAAAAATGAGACCCTATTTGTATTGGATCGCTGCTTCGCTCTTTACCTTGTTGTTGCTGGCAGCCTGCCAGGGGGTTGCGACCCCTGCGACCTCCCCGGCGACCCTGGTTCCCACGCCGGTCTCTCCCACCTCCCAGCCCGCCACATTGACTTCCACTGCTGCCCCCGTCCAGCTCAGTCTCACTCTCGGGATGGTCAATACAGGTCAAAACCTGACCCTGGATGCCGGTGGTGACGTGGATACAAAAGCGATCCAGGCGGGTAATCCGTCCGTGGAGGCGCGCCAGAGCGGGAATGGCGCCGCTCTGCCTTCTGCAGATGGAAATACGATCGGTGACTCCTATTTCCAATTCAATGTGGCTGATACTGCTCTCTTCAAGGGTCTTCCCACCGGGCACGTGCGCGTGGAAGTGGATTACCTGGATCAGGGCACGGACAGTTTTTCCATCCAGTACGATGCCCAGCCGGCAACTGGTTCGGATGGAAAGTTCTACGGCGGAGGCGCAGTGGTCAAGACCAACAGCGGCGAATTCAAAACTGCCGTGTTCAACCTGTGCAACGCTTATTTCGCCAACCGGGATAATGGAGCCGATTTCCGCATCTCGGATAACGGCGATGGGGCTGAGACCATCCGGGCCGTAAGGGTGACCGGGCTGCCATCGAGTGTGGCCACCCTCCGGGTGGACGATTTCGGCGCCAACCCGTTGGACGACCAGCCCGACAGCGATGCCATCCAGGCAGCGCTTGACTCAACCTGCAGCGGGGATACGGTTGTCTTCTCCTCCGGGGTGAATACCAGCGGTTACAGGGGCTACCTGATCGACAAGACCCTCTTCCTGACCGGTATGTCTGCCAAGCAGAATCTGACCTTCACATCGGACGACCCTGCCAACCATGCCCTCCTGCAGGCCACTGCTGGTTTGAAGGGTTTTGTCGTTCGCCTGTATGCGCGCTCGCGCTTTAATAACGCTGGCGACATTGACAACCTCGATTTTGGGTATATCGATGTTGATGGCGGTCGGGACGTGCGCAAATGCCTCGGCTCGGACAACCTGGTCAACGGAATCGATGACAACTGGGGCTCCTGGCTGCCGGAGTGTGACCTTGCCGGGGATCCGTGGTGTTCCCCTGGCAACATTGGCATGGATGGCGCCGTGGATGAGGGGGATGTCACCCAGGATTTTGCAACCCATCCAGCCTTGTGGACGACCGGGGTGGTGGTGCATGATCTCGTTGACCGGAATACGGAATGCGGCACTGCCCTTGCCTTTGGTAGCGCTGCCGGCACCATTCAGGATGTAACCATCGACACCGCTGGTGACCATGTCCACGCGGCGGATTGCACCCTGACCGACAACGACGGGGATGTCACCGGTTGGTCGGATGGCATCACCCTGTTTGGTCCTGCCCACCTGGTGACCGGCAACACCATCATCAATCCCTCCGATGTGGGCATCGTCCATTTCGGTGGCAGGGATACGATTATTTCGAATAATACGATCAGGATCACGCCCGGAAATTACGGGGCCTTTGCCGCCATCGCCGAACATTCATGGTCATTTGGAGATGAGTCCGGGGTTCAGATCACAGGCAATACGGTCACCAGCGAAGGCGATACCACCTGTGGAGGTCTGCACGTCGGTATCAACCTGGGGCCGCATATGTGGGGTGGGGGCTGTGTGTCCACTTCTTCTGTAGCTGCCTTTGGCGATCCTGCCTGCTCATCCTCCCCGTCCCAGTCCCTGGTGGCTCCCTGTCCCGGCGGAGCCTGCCAGATCTGGTCGTTTTTGCCTTCAAGCAGTACTTTTACTTTGAAGGATAATTCGGTCACCGGGGCGAATATTAATTACCTGGTTGAAGGGTTTGATCTTCAAGGTCAGTTCATCGACCAGAACAACCTCAGCCAGGCGCCGCGCCTCTCCGACTGGCAGGCTGCTCGTACAGGTTGCAATGGCATCACCTGGGGCGCGTTGGACAAGGTGGCTCATCACCCCTCCCTGCCGGGTTACACCGACCTGGAGATCCACTGCGAGCGTTAGCCTGGATTTGGTATTTATCCGAAGATTATTGAAGAACCGCAATATGAGTGGGTGCGGCGGAGCCGTACCCACTCATATTGCAAACCCCTCTCCTAGCCGAGGCGGCTACAAGACGCAATCGGCTGTTTCGGCGCCATGTGGCGCTGAAACCCCGCGTATGTTACCAGCACCGGGTACTGGTTCTTGGATGAAGAAGCAGGTTGGGAACCTTCCTGTGACCTGCTGGATTTCTTGCAGAAGGGCAGCCCACCGATCTATATCGGCTTTGGCAGTGTTGGAGATCCGGCTCTGGCAGTTCAGACAACCGAACTGGCGATTGAAGCGCTACAACGTTCCGGTCAGGCGGTCAACCGGTAGAACACCAGCTTCGTCAGCGGGATCGCCTCACACCGGCTGAAGCCTGCCTCCTTTGCCAATTCATCCAATACTTCCGGAGCCAGGCGGAATGCCAGCGGCGCACCGAAATCTTCCTGGCGATAGGCCCATTCCAGGATGCCCACCCGGCTGCGCACCACACGCCGCGCCTCGCTCAATACCTGCAGTTGCGCGTCCGATTCATGCAGCAATAATCCCATGAACACCAGGTCAAAGCTGCCATCCGCAAATGGCAGCGCTTCGGCGGTGGACTCGCGGAAGTCTCCCTGCGGGACAAAGCCGCGCGCTGCCGGGATCATTTCGGGGTTGACATCCACGCCGGAGACAGCCAGTCCGCGCTTTGCGAACCTCTCGGCAAACACACCCGTCCCGGTGCCCACATCCAGGACAGACTGAAACTGCGCCCCTTCCAGGCACAGGTCAACCACCCGCTCCACATCCAGCCGGGCGAGCCTTTCAGGGTTGCGTAACCGGCTAATATCGCCTTCAAAACGTTTTTCGTTCATAGGTCCTCTCATGAATAGATCTGCCAGCCTCTTGGGAAATGGTTCTTTACCACCCCCTGCACGCGCTTGCCCCAGCCCAGCGGCCAACCGTCTGCAGTCACCAGCGTCCAGCCGGGCTTACCCTCGGCGGGCAGGCTTTCCCCGCGTAGGTAAGCAGCCAGCTCGCGGCTGTCCGTAGTCAGTGCCAGTTCGTTGTGCGCCTGCCCGGGCTTCAGGTACAACGCCAGCGCATGGGCCGGTTCGAAGCGTTCCTTTTTAAAGTTTCCCAGCCAGACGCCCGGGATCGTCACCCTCAGCCCCTTCAGATCGGGTACCTCCTCCGGTACGAAATACAGGCGGTTCCCCTGCATGCGCAGGCGTTCGGAGGGGAAATCCACGCCCAGGGTCTCTTCCCTGAAGG
>CAIKOL010000065.1 GCA_903829085.1 uncultured Anaerolineales bacterium
CCTGCCCCTGTATCCGAATGGTTTCTCGGCCTCGGCCACTTCCACCCTGGTATTCCTGAAAGCGGGCTATAACGTGTTGTACGTTCCGATCCACGTCCAGCCCCGCAAGCAGGGCAACAGCAAGGTCAACCTTTTCAAGGATGGCTGGAGGTTCCTGGCGATCATCCTGCGCATGGTCATGTTGTACGACCCCATGCGTATCTTCATGCCCCTGGCAGGCATTTTGAGCTTGCTGGCCCTGGCAGCCTGGGGCCTGGGAATCTGGGCGGCGGGGAGGCTGTTGATCCCCAATTCCGCCACGCTGCTCTTCCTGATGGCGCTGATCGCTGTGCTGATGGGGCTGTTGTCGAGCCAGATCGCCAGCACCCGCATCCACTACTTCGGCGATGAATCGCTGGTGATCTACGAGGACCCGGGCGGTGATTCCCGCTCCTAACCTATGAGCCAGCCTGCACCGGTCTCCCCTGCAAGTCTGCCCTTGAAAAAACGCCCGGCGCTGCGCAAGCTGCTGGAAGACCTTGGGCGCATTCTCCTGGTATTGCTGGCGCTGGCCCCGGTAGCTTATTCCACCTGGAAAAACTGGCCTGAAGTCCGGCTGGCGCTGGAACAAGCCTCCTGGCCTCGCCTGGCGGAGGGTTTTGGGATCCTGCTCCTGGTCATGCCGCTGATGGGACTGATCCCCTGGCTCACCCTGCGCCATCTTGGCGTGCGCCAATCCATCCGCAGGGTGAGCGGGTTATATTTCCTTTCGCAGCTTGCCAAGTATATCCCGGGCGGCATCTGGGCTTATCCCGGGCGGATGGTCGCCTACGAAAAATCCGGTGTGGGCCGTGTGCAGGCCATCCTCAGCGTTTCGCGCGAGGTGGTTGCGCTATTCCTGGGTTCGGCCACAATTGCCCTGGCAGGCGTGTTCCTGCAGGTACACATGGCCCCCTGGATGCAGGCTGCCACCGCCTTTGGCATCCTGGCCTGCATGCTGGCGCTCTTCCTGACCCTGGTCCCTTCCGTCTGGCGCTGGCTTTCCCGCATCCGCTTCCTGCGCAAGTCAGCCCTGGCGCTCCTGGGTGATGCCGGGACCACCTTCAACCTGCGCTGGCTTCCGGGCACCCTGGCTGTCAGCCTGGTCTTCTGGCTTATCACCGGCTGGGGTTTCCTGCAACTGGTGCGCGCCGTGGCCCCGACTGCCTCGTTGACCTGGCTGCAGGCTGGCAGCGTTTTTGCCCTGGCCTGGTGCGTGGGTTTTGTCATTGTCTTCCTGCCGTCTGGTTTTGGGGCACGCGAGATCGTCCTTACCTACCTGCTGGGCAGCTACGTGGGCGCGGCGGATGCGATCACCATTGCCCTCCTGGCCCGTTTCTGGTGGATGGCAGCCGAAGCCGTGTATGTGGCGCTCTCGCCGCTCCTGCTGCTGGAGAAGGCAAAACTCCGGCTGGAATGACAATTGGACAGCTGATGGTTTGTTCGCTGATTATTCGCGCTTTCAATGAGGAACGTTCCATCGGGCGGTTACTGGAAGGCGTGCGCCGCCAGTCCCTCCGGGAGGTGGAGACCATCCTGGTTGACTCGGGTTCGACCGATGCCACGCCTGCCATTGCCACCCAGTATGGGGCCAGGGTGGTGCATATCCCTCCGGCCGAGTTTACCTTCGGGCGTTCCCTGAACCTGGGGCTGGCTGCCGCCAGTGCTGACCTGGCTGTCATTGTCAGCGCGCATGTCTACCCGGTCTACCCCGACTGGCTGGAGTGCCTGCTGGCCCCCTTTGCCGACTCGCATGTGGCGCTCACCTATGGCAAGCAGCGTGGGGATGCGCATTCGAAATTCTCCGAACAGCAGGTTTTTGCCCGCTGGTTCCCGGAAGAATCCGTCCCCCGGCAGGCAGGCCCATTCTGCAACAATGCCAATGCCGCCATCCGGCGCTCAGCCTGGAAGGCGCATCCGTACGACGAGACACTGACCGGGCTGGAAGACCTGGCCTGGGCCAGGTGGGCTGTCGAGCAGGGACATGCCATCGCCTATGTCTCCGAGGCCGAGGTCATCCATGTCCATCACGAAACGCCCGGCGGGGTGCTGAACCGCTACCGGCGCGAGGGCATGGCCTTCAAGAAGATCTACCCGGAGGCGCATTTCAGCCTGTATGACTTTGGTCGGAATGTGCTCTCCAGCATTGGCTTTGACCTGTTGCATGCCGCCCGCGAGAATCAACTGGCACGCAGCCTGGCGGACATCTTCTGGTTCCGCACGGCGCAAATCTGGGGCACCTACCAGGGCTACCGTCACTCCAGCCTGCTGACCCCCGATTTGCGCCAGACATTCTATTATCACGTTGGCTGGCAGAAAGATGAACCTGCCAAAAGGGATGTGGAACCGATTCGGTATAATGAGTAAACCATGAAAAAGATTGTCGCCCTCGTCCCCATGCGGCACCACAGCCAGCGTGTGCCCGGTAAGAACTACCGCCCCTTGGCAGGCAAACCGCTCTACCAGCATATCATTGAGAGCTTGCTGGCTGTCCCTGAGATCGGTGAGATCCTTGTGGATACCGACTCTCAGCCGGTGCTCGCGGGCTTGCGGCAGGATTTCCCGCAGGTGCGTGTGCTCGACCGGCCCGCACACCTGCGCGCCGACACCATCCCGATGAACGAGATCCTACTGTACGATACCTCCCAGGTGGAAGCGGATTTCTATCTCCAGACCCACAGTACCAACCCGCTCCTGCGCCCGGCGACGATCTCGAAGGCCATCCAGACTTTCCTGGCCGATTACCCGGTGCATGACTCGCTCTTCTCGGTCACCCGCCTCCAGACCCGCCTGTATGACCAGCACGGCCGGGCCCTCAACCATGACCCGCATGTCCTGCTCCAGACCCAGGACCTGCCACCGGTTTACGAAGAGAATTCCTGCCTGTACATCTTCACCCGCGAAGACCTTTCCCGGCGGCGCAATCGTCTTGGTGATAGGCCGTTGATGTTCGAGATCGATGCTGCCGAAGCCTGGGATATTGACGAAGAACTTGACTTTGCTATTGCCGATTTCTTATTTTCCTGGAAAAGGGAACATCATGAAAATAAATAAAAAGTGGGAAGCTATTCTGGATCTGCTGCTCCTGGTGGGTCTTTTTTGGATTGTCCGTTACTGGCACAGTCCCCATTTCGGATTATATGAAGATGACCTGACCATCATTCCCGATGCTTTTGCACGCTCATTTAGCTCTTTAATGGGCTTCATTTTTAATTACATCAGTCATTTTTTGGGTCAGGGCCGCCCACTTCACCATAGTCTCATATATCTATTTTCATGGGTCGGGTGGCAGACGATCGGGTTGTGGGGGCCTTACCTGGTTGGATATCTCATCACCGCCATTAATATTGGCCTGTTCTATTGGCTGATGCGCCGGGTAACAAATCGTCCCATGGCCCTGCTGGCCGGTTTTGGCTATATCCTCTATTCGGCAGATACGACCCAAGCCTACCTGACCCTTTCGTTGGGTGTGCAGCCTTCAATGACGTTGATCTTATTGGCGCTGCATGGTTATTTTTCCAATAAGCGTATCCTGGCTTATATCCTGGCATTTATTGTTCTTTTTAGTTATGAAACTCCTTTCCTGCTCTTCCTGGTTGCCCCTTTGCTCAAGAAAACTTGGAATAAAGCATTGCTAAAGGAAATGCTCTGGCATACTGTGATCATAATTTCCATGCTTGGTTTGATCTATCTATTCCGGCATTCGATCGGCGGGGATGGGGTGGTCAGCCTGGGGCTTAGGGACATAATAACCACTCCCTTCCTGCATATGCTGGAGGGACCAATTGTCAGCCTGGGTACCTTCGTCTTTCGCCCGTACCAGGTAATTAAAGAACTGGCCCCGGAAATAGGGTTGGCTGTTGTGGCTTCCTTTGTGGCTTTTTTCTGGATCATTTCACGGTTGCCGGTCTCCACACGGGTGAATATCAGGTTACTCTGGAGCGCCATCAAGGACCCGCTGGCTCGCTCCGCGCTTCCCGAGGATGTCAAATCCATTGGCCGCCTCTTCCTTATCGGCATTATCATGCTTGTAGCGGCGTATCCGCTTACCTTCACGGTGCGCGCCTATGCGATCAGCGGACGGGACACGCGTGTACATTTCGCTGGCGTGGCCGGAGCTGCGATCCTGGTTGCAGTAGTTACATTCTTTTTGATCTATTTAACGAATGGGAGCAACTGGCGCAAGTTTGTTAATATTCTCATTTCTCTTGAACTAGCCTTGATGGTGGGTTACGGGTTTGTCATCCAGCGTGATTATGTGCTGGCTTGGCAGTACCAGCGGGAATTCTGGACGGAACTGGTCCCACTCATACAGGATGTTCAACCCAATACCTATGTACTGGTTACATCTGATTCGCTCAAAGATACCCAGGCAATTGATGCAAATACTTGGAATCTACCCATTGTGCTCGGACAATTATATGAATTTCCATCCCAAACCGTGCCGCGCGTCTTTCGCCTTCGGCCTGGATGGCAAGACCATCTGGATGTGTCTGCGGCCATCTTTTTGAGCAGCATCACCAGTTATGCGGCTCCTGATTTCTATGAAAAAGCGGATTTTCCCTACATCATTTTGATCGACACCAGTTCGGGCAGGATGGTACGCTGTACTGCTCCCCTGGCGGTGGATGGGACCCCATATTCGATCAAGAAGCCATCCGATCCCACCCTGCCATTGCTTCCTCACGGTGTCCTCTATGATCTGTTGATCATCCAACCCTGAAAAAATGAAAATCCCAAATAATTACTCGAGTCATGCCTGCTTATTAGGGATGAAAGCATAAAAAATATGAACACAAAATTATCTGGTGAACCATCTTTAACTGTCGTGGTCCCCGTCTACAACGAAGAAGCAGCCCTCGGGGATTTTCTGCCGGTCCTGACCGATGGTTGCAGGCGTCATGATTGGAAGCTCATTATTGTCAATGATGGTTCGAAAGATCAGACTTCCAGGATATTAGCGCAATACGAAAATACCCCTGGCGTAAAAATCATCCACCACAAAACAAATCGTGGTTATGGAGCCGCCCTGAAGACGGGTATTCTGGCTGTCTCCACCACATTTCTTGTCACCATGGATGGCGACGGACAGCACATGGTGGAGGATATAGAAAAAATACTTCATGTCGCAATCGAGAATAATTCCGATCTCGTCGTTGGAGATCGTGGCAGGATCCAAAACGCGAATCTGTTCCGGGAATTGGGGAAATGGATGATCAGATTTTTTACCCGCATATTAATGCCGCTTCCGATCAAAGACCTGAATTCCGGGTTTAAATTGTATCGGAGCGATCATGCCCAACGTTATGTGCAGGTCTGCCCAGATTCAATGGCGTTCAGTGATGTGATGACTCTGGTCTTCATCCATAAAGGTGATTTGGTTTTGGAATCTCCCATCACGGTCCATCCGAGGCGAACCGGGAAGAGTACGGTTAATATCAATACTGCCTTCGAAACAATCATGGAAATTCTGAATCTGGTTGTGCTTTTCAATCCCATGCGAGTCTTTGTACCATTGGCTTTATTCTTGTTCCTGGTCGGCTTGGGCTGGGGCATACCCTTCGCGCTTCAGGGAAGAGGCGTCAGTACGGGTTCCATGCTTGCCATCGTCCTGGGCGCGATCCTGTTTTCGATCGGGCTGATCGCCTCACAGATCTCTGCGCTGAGAATGTCCATGCTGGATAATGGAGTTTCGAAGAAAAATAATGCTGAATGAATGCTTGCAGCCGGATCAATATTTCTTCAGTAACTTTTGGTAGATTGTTTCGTATTCTGTGACCATTGTGTCCCACGAAAATTTCTTCGGCGGGAGCACATCCCAATCCCCATGAAATATGCGTATGACTGCTTGTGCCAGGGCTTGAGCAAAGACGGGTTCAACCAGAAGCTGACGCCCCCACCGATCCGGACAAGGAAGGGTTTTAATGATACGGCAAAGGGATTTTTACTGGCATCACGATAACAGTTTATAGAAGAACATATTCAAGCGGTTATGGAGCGCTTGCAGCCCCAATAAAACCTTTGAGGTTGTATAGTGGCTGGCGATATCCAGTTGGGCCTCAAACTGTTTGTCTGTAAACCGGAACGCTTTTGAAGTGGAATGCAACCGGTAATATGCCAGGTAATCGTTATAGAAATGGAGCTTATATCGGCGACCAATCCGCAGCCAATATTCATAATCCATTGAAAAATGGAGCGACTCATCGAATTTCCCCATCTCGTCCGACACCTTTTTTCGCCAAAAAGTGGCAGGTTGCGATATGGGATTCAGCACCAGTAAGATCCCGTAATTCAGAATGTGCAGAAATAAGTTCTTATAAATTGTGACCATCTTTCTAATTTCGCTGCCCTGCTCATCCACAATTCGGCATTTGCCCGTGAGCCAGTCCACTTCATTGTGCCTGGCAAAAAAACCTCCGATTTTTAATAAAGCCCCCGGCGCCAGGTAATCATCGGAGTTGAGAAACCCAATGATCTCTCCTGAAGCCAATGCCAGGCCCTTGTTAATCGCCTGGGATTGACCATTATCCTTCTGACTGCTCCAGGTGATCCGATCGCCATACTGGCGTAATATCTCCAAAGTTTGATCGGTGGAACCTCCATCAACAACGATATATTCCAGGTCGGGATAATCCTGTTCCAGGATGGATCGAATGGTCTGGTCTATGAAATTCCCCTGGTTGAAGGAAGGCGTGATGAGTGTTATTTTGGGCAGTCTGCTCATTTTTTCCCTGCATCTTATCGAATTTTGTACATTGTGAATGGGATCCATTCCGTATCATTAAAAACACGCTCAAAAGTTCCGTTTGCAAGTGCCTGATCTATGTAATTCTTGATCTGATCACTCGCGTAGGTTGGCACAAATATATATTGGATGTCAGGTTCCTGGATCCAATCCATGAAACCTTGAAAATCTGAGAAGAAGAAGTTGACCTGGTTATTTTCCAGCCCGGGAAGAATATGGATGGGGTAATTGGTCAGGATCTTTGTCTGTGGACCAGCGCTTGCGATCAAGGCATAGATTTGCTCGTTCTTGCTGGGGCTAAAGAGTTGTTTCTGCAACGCGATCTGGCGCTCCTGCAAAGAGGCTGCTGGAAGCTTGTAATCCAGGATACCTATGGCGATTAGCAGCACCACAAGCAGCAGAGGAAGAATCTTCCACTGGTGGAGCTTGATCCTGGATCCCAGGCTTAAGCTTAATTCCACCAGCCTTTGGATCGCCATGCCGGTTGCCAATCCCATGAGCGGATAGATGACCGATAAATTGCGATGGTCGTAACTGGCAATCCCGGACCAAATGAGTGCGATGGGAAATATGATCAGGATAACGATCCAGCGATATGGGGAATCCAATAATAGCAGAGCAGGCAGCAGGAACAGGAGCATCCAAAAATACTTGTCCAGGGATCGAAGAGCATCCAGCATTTGGGTCAATAATGGCACATTTCCGTAAGTGGCAGAAGCGACAGAGATATTCCCGCTCGTCTCTGTTGTATCCAGGTTCCCCATGAATACAACTTGCTTGTAGATATACCAGGGAGCAGCAATGATCACCGCGATCAAGAGCACCATTAGAAACTTTTTCCAGACCTCGCGCGGGATCGGGCGGTGGAATGGTTTGATGAGAAGGAAGAAAGCCAGGATGGGAAAAACTGCCAGGATGTAAACCCCTGCCTGTTTGGTAATTGCCGCCCCGGCAGCAAAGATTCCCCCCAATAACAGAGCCTGGTTGCGATAATCTTTATCCGGGGATTTGTGCGCTTTTAACAGCGTGTAAATGGTTAAGAAAGCAAAAAAGGATATCGCCAGGTCAACATATCCATTGGAAAACTCATCTAAAAGGAATTTCTTCAGGATCAGCCGCGCAAGCACAACGCCGATGAATGCTCCGGCTGATTTCTCGTTGAGACCCAGGTCGAACATCATCACCAGGATAAATAGCGGGAAGAGCGGCATCAGTGCTTTTGCAAAGAACTGGATATTCGTATTCCCCATGAAAACATACGTCAAAGACCAATTAGTCGGGATGAGTTGAGGGTAGCGACCAGTATGCAGCGGGATCTGCCCGGTCGCCCATGAAACCGCCCATGGGTTCCAGGACATCACTGCGTCCCACCCATCGAATACTGAACCCATGTTGTAGATGAAATATTTCCCGATCCAAAGGATGCTGGAAACTGCCAGGATGGCAGAGATGATAACAATGACGGAGGTAATGATCTTCCTGACGCTGGAGGGTTCATCCTCTTCGATCGCTGGGAGGAATCCGCGCATTAACTGGATGAATGACTGCCACCAACCCTGGAGTACCTTCCCCAAGGGCATGCCTAATTCAACCCGATAG
>CAIKOL010000066.1 GCA_903829085.1 uncultured Anaerolineales bacterium
CAGAGCACCGGGACTTTGCCCCGCCAGAGCACCGGGACTTCGCCAGCGCCACCATCCAGTCCAACACTTACACTGCCCAATCACGTGTCCCCCTCGTGACAGTCGAGACCCTGCGCCAGGCCGGGTCGGACTACCCGGAGCAGATCCGCCAGTACTACTTGCAGCTGCCAGGTGATTTGCCCGAACGGGTGCGCAACCTGGCTCTCGAGATCACCTCCAACCAGGTTGACCCGTATGACCAGGCAACAGCCATCGAGACCTACCTGCGCCAGTATCCCTACACGCTGGATGTGCCCGCCCCGCCGGTCGGGCGTGATGTAGCCGAATTCTTCCTATTCGACCTGCAAAAAGGGTACTGCGACTACTATGCCACCACGATGGTTGTGCTGGCGCGCGCCGCCGGCATCCCCGCCCGCCTGGTGATGGGTTACTCACGTGGTGGTTACGAAGAGGCCAACAACACCTTCATCGTGCGTGCCAACAACGCACACGCCTGGGTTGAAGTCTACTTCCCCGGCACCGGCTGGATCGAGTTCGAACCCACCGCCAACCAGCCTGCCATCACCCGCCTGCACGATCCCAACGCCCCGGTAGAGAAAAACCCGCTGCCGGCTGTTCCCGTCCCGCAGGGGCCATCCGCGTTGGTACGCTTGCAGCGCAGCCTGGATATCCCCTCCGGCTGGTTTATCGCCGCCGGGACCGCCCTGCTGCTGGCGTTGCTCATCCCGCTGGAGGGCTGGCTTCTGGAGCTGCAAAAACCTGACCGGGCACTGGTCATCATCCAGCAGCGCCTGTATCGCCTCGGTCATCGCTGGAACCTGCCGCACGCCGGCACGCTTACCCCGGATGAGTTTGCCAGGGCGCTGGCTGCCCGCCTGGAAACATTTGCCCGGACACAACGCCTCTCTGCCATCACCGCCGCAATCCGTCGGGACCTGGACTGGCAAACCGGCCTGTACGTGCGCAGCCAGTACGCAGCAACCCCACCCTCCCATCTCGAAAGCCGCCGGGCCGTGCATGCCTGGATCGGACTGAAGCGCCGCCTGTGGTGGCTGCGATTGCGATTCTGGATTAAAGCCTGAATTCCAAGGTTCAATTCACCACCCAAAAGCCGGTAGAGATTCTCGCGGCTCAATAAAACACTTTTCTACTGTGATAGCAGGAATGGTTCCACATCTGCCAGGGCTTGCTTCCAGGAAATCTCGATCAGGTGGGCGTGCAGGGTTGTGCATCGAGGCATTGTTAAGCAGGGTCAGGTTGGGGGCTGGCCAGTCCGGGGCGCTCAAGGAGCGTTGCCGGCTGGGCTTTACCGCTTTTTAAATTTTGGGGATATGCTGTATACTTGATCCATGTCTGCGCCAATTTTGGCCACGAAACTTTATATTCCCCCACCTCGTTCTAAAATTGTCATCCGCCCCCGCCTGATCGAGCGGCTGAACGAGGGCCTCTCTGCGAGCCGCAAACTGACCCTCATCTCTGCCCCCGCCGGCTTTGGTAAAACCACGCTGGTTAGCGAATGGATCGCCGGTTGTGGGAGGCTGATTGCCTGGCTGTCGCTGGACGGAGGGGATAACGACCCATCCCGTTTTCTGTCTTATCTCGTTGCGGCAGTGCAGACAATTACGCCAAAGATTGGCACAGGCATGTTGGCTGCACTCCAATCCACCCAGCCGCCGCCATCCGAATCGATCCTGACAGCCCTGCTCAACGAAATTACCACTCTTCCGGATCATTTCATCCTCGTTCTGGACGACTACCATGTGATTGATTCCAAACCGGTTGACGAAGCCCTCACCTTTCTACTCAAGCACTTACCGCCACAGATGCTCCTGGTCATCACCACCCGAGAGGATCCACATCTCCCCCTGGCACGGCTGCGCGCCCGGGGCCAACTGACCGAGCTGCGCGCTGCCGACTTGCGTTTTACCCCCTCCGAAGCCGCCGAGTTTCTCAACCAGGTGATGGGGTTGAACCTCTCGGCGCAGGACATCGCCGCGCTGGAAACCCGCACCGAAGGCTGGATTGCCGGCCTGCAACTGGCCGCGCTTTCCATGCAGGGACGTCAGGACGTCACCCGTTTCATCCAATCCTTCACCGGCAGCCACCATTTCGTGCTGGACTATCTGCTTGAAGAAGTCCTTGAATGTCAGCCCGAGCGTGTGCGCAACTTCTTACTGCAAACCGCCATTCTCGACCGCTTGAGCGGTCCCCTTTGTGACGCCGTGACCGTACAAGAGGGCGGCAGGGGAATGTTGGAAACCCTGGAGCGCGGCAACCTGTTTGTCATCCCGCTCGACGATCAGCGCCAGTGGTATCGTTATCATCACCTTTTCGCCGATGTGCTGCAGGCGCACCTGATAGAGGCGCAACCTGAGCAGGTATCCAGCCTGCATCAGCGGGCAAGCGCGTGGTACGAGCAGAACGGTCTGCGACCCGATGCCATCCGTCATGCCCTGGCTGCCAAGGACTTCGAGTGTGCAGCCGGCCTGATCGAACTGGCCTGGTCAGCAATGGATCTCAGTTACCAATCCTCCACCTGGCTCGGCTGGGTCAAAGCGCTGCCTGACGTAATGATCAGCACCCGGCCTGTGCTAAGCGTGGGCTATGCCTGGGCGTTGCTGGATAGTGGCGAGTTGGAGGCCAGCGAGGCCCGCTTGCAAGATGCCGAACGCTGGCTGGACGTGCCGACGGACAAGATGGTTGTTGTGGATAAAGAACAATTTCGCTCGCTACCGGCTTCGATCGCCACCGCCCGGGCGTACCGCTCCCTGGCGCTCGGCAATGTCCCCGGCACCGAAAAGTATGCCCGGCAGGCACTCGAACTCACCCCCAAGGATGACCAGGTCAGGTACAACCAGGCCACCTCGCTCCTGGGGCTTGCCCAGCATACAAGCGGAGACTTGCAGGCAGCCGAGCGGTCCCTGGCCGATTTCCATACGAACCTGCGGAAAACCGGTGAAATCCTGACCCTGATCGGCATCACTTTTCTCCTGGCCGACATCCGGGTGGCGCTGGGCCGCCTGCATGAGGCGGAAAGCGTTTATCAGCAGTCATTACGCATTGTCACCGGCCAGGGCGAGCCCATGCCCTCCGGGACGGCAGACTTGTATCGCGGCCTCGCTGAGCTTTACATCGAACGGGGCGACCTGGAAGCCGCCGCGCAGCACTTGCAGACCGGCCGGAAACTGGCCGGTCAGGTCGCGCCGACGGATTGGCCGCATCGCCTGTGCGTTTCCCAGGCGCGCCTGAAAGTGGCGCAGGGAGACCTGGATGGCGCACTCGCGCTGCTCGATGAGGCAGAACGCGTGCATATTCGAGGCCCCCTGCCCGATGTGCGTCCTATCGCGGCTTTGAAAGCGGGTGTCTGGCTCAAGCAGGGCAGGCTGGCCGAAGCCCTGGGCTGGGCGCGTGAGCAAGAGCTATCTGTGGATGATGACCGCCGCTACACGCGCGAGTTCGAGCACATCACGCTGGCCCGGGTGCTCATCGCTGCCGGTAAAAGCGATCGGGCGGCCGGTTCCCTTGACGAGGCCATCAAGCTTCTGGAGTGTCTCCTGCAAGCGGCAGAAACTGGCGGCCGGCTGGGCAGCGCCATCCAGATCCTGCTGCTGCAAGCCCTCGCTTTCCAGGCGCGAGGCGACCTCCCCCACGCCCTCGCACCGCTGGAACGCGCCCTGGCCCTGGCCGAGCCGCAAGGCTATGTTCGCATCTTTGTGGATGAAGGCGAAGCGATGCGATTGTTGATTGAAAAACAGTCGCGCAATCAAGACCATCCGCTGAGCGGTTATGCGGACAAACTCCTGGCTGCCTTTACACATCCGGTGGCGGCGCCAAAATCAGCCATCCTCCATCAAAAATCAGACATGATAGAGCCTTTGAGCGAACGCGAACTGGAAGTGCTCAAGCTGCTCCGCACCGAATTAAGTGGCCCCGAAATTGCCCAACAACTGATCGTGTCGCTCCACACTCTGCGCACCCATACCAATAACATTTTCAAAAAGCTGGGGGTAAACAATCGCCGGGCGGCTGTCCGCCGCGCGGAGGAACTCGACTTGTTATAGCGGGTACGCAATCATCAACTCTGGCCCTGACAGATGGTTCGAACCATCTGTCAGGGCTTTTTATTTTCATCATAACCTCCCGATTAATAATCAACACATCAATCAACACATGTAGTGATGACGCCTCACCACATTACCTAGTATTCTTTGGCCGAAGAAAAGAATGAAACCAACTAAGTGGAGATTTACCCATGTCAAGGCAAATGCACGAGGTGCAGAATGAGTGAACCACTCGCATCATCGGAAGAGCATGACGAACCTCAACTTTACGAGATCCGCCTCAAGGGACACCTGGATGACCGGTGGGCCGAATGGTTTGATGGCCTGACCATCACGCTGGAAGAGGATGGCGACACGCTGTTAACCGGTCCGGTGATTGACCAGGCCGCGTTGCATGGCTTGCTCAAAAAAGTGCGTGATATAGGTTTGCCATTGGTATCAGTCAGTCCTCTCGAACCCGGGCAAGCGGATCAGTCAGACGTCAAATAGAAAATGGATATAAGCACCTTGGAAAGGAGTTTTGCCTTTGATACCGTTTCCAGCCCATTTCAACCCCCGGTAACCGGGTGGCGACCACAATTTTATGCAAGTCCAATCCCATGCAGTAACTGGGACCATTCAATGAAACTCATCCATATCGTTCAGAAAAGGAGATAAATGATGAAGGATTTACAGAAGATGGGCGGCATTGCAGCACTGGGTCACGCCGCAGCCCTGGTGGTAGGCATGGTCTTGAGCTTCACCTTGATGTTTCCCCTCCTGGACGCTGCGCCTGATCAGGCCCTGAAGTTTCTGGCCGACAACCAGGCCCTCGTGTACCTGTGGAATTTGATCGTTAATTGGGGGTCAGCCATCACATTGGTGATCATGTTGTTGGCGCTTTACAAGCGGCTGAAGGCTGGCTCGCCGGCGTTGATGAAGACGGCTACGGTTTTCGGGTTGATCTGGGCGGGACTGATCATTGGCACCGGCAACCTCATGCTCCATAACTTCGGCGTAGTTGCCAATCTCTTTGGCAACTACGCGGCTCAAGTGGCGGCATGGACGGCACTGGTACGCAGCTTATGGGTGCTGCTACTCAGCCTGGTCACTGTGCGAACGGGAGGATTTACCAGGGCGCCTAGCTACCTGGGCGTGTTTCTCGGCATAGCGGGTGTCCTCACGACGATCCCCCCTATAACAGAGACCATGTTTATGATTTTCGGGCCAGGTATGATGGTATGGTCTGCATGGGTGGGAATCATTATGCTGCGCCGCAGCGCTGCCGTGACGGTGAAGCAAGCGGATACGTTCTTACTGGATCACAGCACTTGACATGGGCAAATCCACGGGAAACCACGGAATAATAAATATTCCGACTGGCGTAATCTGCCGGTGCAGCGCGCCTCGTTCTCAAAGTGGAAGTTACATGCTTGTTGCCAATTATCTGGTTTGCCTGGAAGTGAACTAACCCTGAAGGGTAGTTCGGCAGACACGCCAGATGCAATAGTAAAACTCATCCATATCGTTCAAAAAAGGAGACAAAAATGAAGAATTTACAGAAGATGGGCGGCATTGCCGCACTGATTGGGGCAGCAATAAACCTCTTCGCCCTTGTGACGTATATGACCTTACTGGCCCCCACAGGTTACGGTTCCGACGACCCAGGCCAGGTCGTGACTTTTCTTGCGGACAACCAGGCTATCATGCGCGTATGGTACATAATTATCTATTTGGTCTTAGGCGTGTGTCTAATTTTCCTGTCACTGGCTCTCTATGAGCGGTTGAAGGCTGGCTCACCTGTGCTGGCTCAGGCTGTGACCATATTCACGCTGATCTGGGCTGTCCTGGTTATTGTGGTCGGCACACTCTCAATCAACGACCTGAGCTCAGTTGTCAGACTCTTTGACCAGAATCCGGCTCAAGCTGCAACGGTCTGGTTGACACTCGGCACTGTTGAAACCGGTTTGGGCGCAGGCGGCGGGGAAACGATGGTTAGCGCCCTGTGGTTTGTACTGCTAGGGTGGGCAACCTTGCGGGCAAGGGAACTTCCCAGTGTATTGAACTACCTTGGCGTGGTGACCGGTATAGCTGGAATCCTCATGGTGGTCCTTCCCTCGCTTACCCTGGCGGCTGTTGTTTATGAAGTGGGTCTACCCATCTGGTTAGTTTGGCTGGGGATCGTCATGCTGCGCAGGAGCCCTGTCTTGGCGGCGTAAAAATCGGCCACAGAACAACAATCTTTTCGCCTTCAAGGCTCAATGGCAAGTAGGGGTATTGGAGAGGCTGGCTCACACCTGACCCAATACTCCGGTTTTGAAAAGTGATTCTGGAGGATGACATGAAAGCGATTGTATACACAAAATTTGGCCCACCAGATGTTCTTCATCTTCAAGAGGTCGAAAAACCAACGCCCAAAGATAATGAGGTGCTGATAAAAATAGTTGCGACAACCGTCGTAAAAGAAGACCCGGACTGGAGACGTTCCCCAGGTTTTAACGGTTTTCTAAAACCCAGACATCCGATCCTGGGGCAGGAACTGGCCGGGGAGGTCGAAGCAATCGGCAGCGCCGTGACCCGCTTTAGGCCGGGCGACCAGGTTTTTGGCATGGGCTCGTTCGGCGCGTACGCTGAATACAAATGTATGCCTGAAGACGGGACACTGGCCATTAAACCGGCCGATCTGAGCTATGAGGATGCAGCCAGCATTCCGAATGGAGCATTAACCGCGCTGCCTTTCCTGAGAGATAAGGGCAGGATCCGGAGTGGGCAAACCGTACTGATCTATGGCGCTTCCGGATCGGTTGGCGTTGCTGCGGTACAGATTGCCAAGTATTACGGGGCTAAGGTGACCGGAGTATGCAGTGCCGCAAATTTGGAATGGGTCAAATCCCTGGGAGCCGATCAGGTGATCGATTACACCCGGGAGAATTTTACCGAAAACGGCAAGACCTATGACATTATTTTTGACACGGTAGGCAAGCGTTCGTTTTCAGAATGCAAAGGCTCGCTGACGGATGAAGGCATCTATCTTGCCACGGTCCCTTCGCCGATCATGATGCTGCAAGCATTATGGCCGGCAAAGCGCGGCTGCAAAAAAGCAAAGTTTGTGGCTGCGGGTTTGATGCCGGCAAGTGAGAAGATTAAAGATCTTGTCTTCCTTACAGAGTTAATTGAGGCGGGGAGAATAAAACCGGTTATTGACCGGCGCTATCCGCTGGAACAGATTGCCGAGGCGCATCGCTATGTTGAACAAGGGCACAAAAAGGGCAATGTCGTCATTGCGGTGGATCATCATAAATAGATCTACTTAGTTTCCAATGCAGACAACAAGGAGATACGAAATGGAACAAGATCAAATTGAAAAACATTCAACGACACGATCGATCATTTTGCATTTACTCCCCGGGATTCTGATCGAGTGTTTCTACCTTCTCGCACGACAGCCGGTCGCTCATATGGGATATCCCTCGATCGTTGCCTTGATCCTTGCATTCGCCTTTGTCCTTATTCCTGTCGAGCTGGGATACCTGTTTTATCAGGGGAAGAAAAAGACGGGTCGCTTTACATTACATGGGATCATCAGCTATCGCAATGCGATCCCGTGGTGGCAATACCTTGTTTGGGTATTAATCATTTTTATTGTGATTGGCGCCATATTTACTTTGTTAAAACCTGTTGATGCTTTTCTGCAGGGAAAGTTGTTTTTCTGGATTCCGGAACCAAATTCCGGACTAGATGGTAATTATTCCAGGACAATATTGATCGTCACATACTCGATATTCTTAATATTTAGTGTAACTTTAGCTCCTTTGGTTGAAGAATTGTATTTTCGGGGATATTTGTTGCCCAGAATGAAAGGGAAGTACGCCCCATTGTTCCATAGCTTTCTGTTTGCGGCTCAGCATGTCTTTACACCATGGATGATTATCACGAGAACCCTGGGATTATTGCCTTTGGTCTTTGGGGTAAAAAAGAAGAATATCTACGTTGGAATGATCGTCCATATTCTATGTGACATGGTAAATATAGTAACAGCCATTGCATTTATCCTTAAGATGACGTAAGTAGACCAAGCCCCATTAATTCGTGAATTTACAATGGGATTTCAAGTCAAATCAACCATCAAGGAGATTGAAATGAAAAGCACCAAGACAGTAAAAGAAGCCTATGTATTTTTAGGATTAACTCTTGTATTTTCCTATTTCGTTTTCTGGGGCCCCCTGGCTCTTTTTAAGATCCCAGCCATTAGTTTCGTGAGTGATATTAAAGGCCCCGCCTGGGCGATAGCGTTATTTCTCACCGGACTATTTGTACCCTCCCTGTTGGCGATCTTTCTGACCTGGAAAAAGGATGGGGTGTCTGGATTAAGGATATTAGGTCAGCGTATCATTCAATTCAAGCTTGGCTGGCGTTGGTACGTGTTTACCTTCCTGATCGTTATTGCTGGAACGGCAGGACAATTGATCATTAACAAACTCCTCGGTAATACTTTTAATGGGATTCTTTTTTTGGCGCAGTTGGGTAGTTTTTTGCTGCTACTGATCATTGGTCCGCTGTCAGAAGAAATCGGTTGGCGAGGATATGCACTGGGAAGACTTCAGACACGCTGGAATGCGTTGACTTCGTCCTTGATCGTCGGCCTGGTTTGGGCATTGTGGCATCTACCATTGTTTATGATGGTGGGGACTTCTCAGCATGAATTGGGAGTCCCATTCATTGGCTTTCTGATAAAGTTGACAGCCAGTTCGATTTTATATACCTGGCTTTTCAACAACACCAAACAGAGTCTCTGGTCAGCAATCTTGCTGCACTGGTTATATACATACGCGGCCCAGGTGTTGTCCTCTGGGGTAACCCGGTCCCCTCTCTATAACTGGCTGGAAGTTTTACCCTATGTGATCATGGCTGCTATCGTGATCCTGATCTGGAAACCGCAAACATTAAGCAGAACACTGAAAAAATCAGGTGATACCAATATTCAAGGCGACAGCAGTGATGATGTCTAACCCTACCAAGGGCGCTAGGATACAAAAAAAGCCTGGACCGACCTTAAGACCTATACTCCAGTAGGGTCGCTCCCCCTGCTGCAGGAGTGAATCTTCGAATAACGATATAAACAAGGAACAGAACCAATTATCTGTCGTCAGTGTCTGCATTGGAGCACAGGATCAACTGACTTCATCAACCACCAGGAATGATGGATCTCTCTACAACAGAAAGAAGGAAAAAATGAAAAGCATCTTTACATTCACAATAATTTTGATGGCGCTGACAGCCTGTACATCATTTCGGGTCCAGACATCTGAATCTACTGGGACGGAAATACCTCCGGCGAATATGCCAAATCCCGCCTCGGTCTACTGCGAGCAGAACGGTAACACACTCGAAATTCAAACGGCTGCCGACGGCAGCCAATCCGGCATGTGCATATTTCCGGATGGCAGCACCTGTGACGAGTGGGCTTATTTCCGGGGAGAATGCAGCCCGACAGTCCAAACCAGCCCGACCCCTGCCGTGACCGTTGAGGCAACCAAAGCAGCAAGTGGTGGCGGCACGGGAGATGGTTCGGGTGGTTACATGCCCTCCGGCAGCACAGAAGAGTTAGCCGACTGGTGGGGTGTCATCAAGAGTACGGAACCCGGCGCACAGTATGACGATTACTTCGAGCGCCAGGACCTGGGACAGATCATCTACTTTGGCATCGATTCCTTGGACCCGGCGGTACAGGCGCAGATCGAGGCGCTGCGTGACAGCGGTAAGATCGTCCATCTGTATGGCACGTTATTCAGTAATGTGCCTGACTATAACGGCTCGCAGGTTCAGGTGGACCGCATCGAGGTTGATGGGTAACAATCGATCACATTCGGAGAAATCAGCCATCCCATTGGCTGATTTCTCTTGAATTACCAAGAGGGTTGACCATGAATCTGCTTGTTAAAATTCTTGTGATATCTGGCAGCATCGCTTCCATTGGTTTTGGAATATGGCATTTTTTGTGCCCACAGCCTGGAAGTGGTATTCTTATATCGATATCAACGCAACGGAACTGGTAGCCGCTGTTCGGGCAATTAATGCGTTCTTTTCTTTATCGCTAATATTGTTTGGCATCGTCAATATCTTGTTGATCCATGGAGACAAGTCAAATAGATATTCAATTATCGTTGTGCTTGCTGCAACATGTATTTTGTGGCTGACAAGGGTGGCATTTCAAGTGACCTACCCACAAGGTTCACTGTATCCGAGCCTTCAGTATGGAATGTTGTCAGCCTTTGGTATCATTACGCTTTGTTACCTGATTTCATTGTTAAGCATGTTATTCGTTAAGCATGTTATTCCTTGAAATCCCAGTTCAGCCACTTTCGAGAAGCTGAACATCATCAACGCAAATGTTCAAAGGAGAGAAAAATGAGCGTCAGGTCAAAACATGCCATCACCGCAACGGCAGTGGAGAATGCCTTACAGCCGGCAATGTACGCAAAAGGCAAACCGATTGCAGCGATGAACATTCTGGACAGGATGAAGTACTACAATGTCCCGGGAGTGAGCGTTGCTGTCATTGATAACGGGAAGATTGATTGGGCCAAAGGGTATGGAGTCAAGGAAACCGGCGGCAACGACCCTGTCACCCCCGGGACGCTCTTTCAAGCCGCATCCATCAGCAAACCCGTGACTGCCCTGGGCACGCTCCGACTGGTCGAGAACGGAATCCTCGACCTGGATTCACCGGTCAATGACAGGCTTGTATCCTGGAAAATCCCGGAGAATGAATTCTCGGAAAAAGAAAAAGTCACTCTTCGCCGGCTCTTAACTCACAGCGCCGGGTTGACCGTTTCAGGCTTTTCTGGATATGCAACCACCGAGCAAATCCCCACGCCCGTTCAAGTGCTCGACGGAGAAAAACCAGCCAATACTCCTCCCGTTCGCATCGACATGATTCCCGGATCCCAATGGCGCTACTCCGGGGGTGGATTCGTGGTTACGCAACTTCTCGTGGCGGACGTGTCAGGCAGGCCTTTTCAGGAATACATGCAGACAAGTGTTCTGGCCCCCCTTGGAATGGCCCACAGCACGTTTGAGCAGCCGCTTCCCCGGGAAAAAGCGGAGCAGGCCGCCTCGGCCCACCAGGCAAATGGCGAAGTTGTCAAAGGCAGGTGGCATGTCTACCCGGAGTTGGCCCCCGCCGGATTGTGGTCCACACCTTCAGACCTGTGCCGCTTTGCCATCGAGCTACAAAAGTCCGTTGCCGGAGGATCAAATAAGGTTATCTCACAAGAAATGGCCGTGAAGATGCTGGCTCCGGGAATCGGGAACTGGGGCCTGGGGGTGGGGTTGGGTGAATCGATGGCGGAAGAGAAAAGATCATTCAGCCATGGAGGGGGCAACAAAGGCTTTATCTGCATGTTGTTCGCCTTTGTGAATAAAGGTCAGGGCGCGGTCGTGATGACAAATTCGGAGAACGGGAATGAACTTGTGATGGAGATCCTACGCGGTCTATCATCTGTTTATGGCTGGTCGATCCTTCAACCCAAAGAGGTAGTTTTAGTTGAGATCGCTCCCGTAAAACTCATCGCCTATGCAGGGGATTATCGTGCGCCTGATGAACCCGATACGCCTGTTGTTGTGTACATCGAAAATGATCAACTTCGCATGAAGTCTCCAGAAACCGGTTTCTGGGCATTGTCTCCCATTTCCGAGACGGAGTTTGTCTATATGGATGGAGGAGTTGGAATAACTTTTGTCAAGGGAGATGATGACAGGTATGACCAAATACAACGTTGGGGCACAGTGCTTTCCAGAAAGAAAGGATAAGCAGATGGCAATGGTCTACCAGCCCGGAAGCCAACGCAGGGGGAAAGCTTTGGTGAGATACCCGATCTGAAGCTTTCTGGCAGGCCAGGTTCGGTGTGACCACCATTGCCGACCTTTTGGTAAAAGCCATGCGCCAAATAGGCCTGGAAGCGCTGATGACTTTAACATCGGAGCCGGCTGAGAAAAAAACTGCCCTTCTATAGCGAAAAGGGTGGATTAACCTTTCTGGAAAACGAAAAACTCCTGGTAATGAACTGCACCCCATAAGTTGGACACAATTCAACGAATGGAGGTGCAGTTTTTTATGACAAAATATACAAGATCGGAACGGTTAGCAGCGGCCCAGGCTGTGGAAGCTGGAGAAAGCGAGCTGGATATTCGAATGC
>CAIKOL010000067.1 GCA_903829085.1 uncultured Anaerolineales bacterium
TGAACGGAGATGGTCTATTTGGCGCGCCTCCCATCCGGGTGGTCGTGAGCCAACAAGCGCATGGCACCGTTTTCAAAGCTTTGGCTTTATTAGGTCTTGGTAGAAACCGGGTCGAACTTATCCCTGCCGATCCAGAAGGCCGGCTGGATGCGGCTTTCCTGCCCAAGTTGGATCCAAGCAGCCTGGTTATTTTGCAGGCAGGCAATGTCAATTCCGGTTCGTTTGATGATTTTGAGCACATCTGCAATTTGGCACAATCGGCGGGAGCCTGGGTCCATATCGATGGAGCATTTGGACTGTGGGCGGCTGCCACTCCCAATAAAAAGCACCTCACCCAGGGTATCGAAAAGGCGGATTCGTGGTCAGTCGATGGACATAAAACACTCAATACTCCCTATGACTGCGGCATCGTATTGTGCAAACATCGGGATGCACTTGTGGCCTCCATGCAGTCGACCGGTACCTATATCCAGTACAGTGAGAACAGAGATAGCATGCTGTACACACCGGATATGTCCCGACGGGCAAGGGCGGTCGAGTTGTGGGCCACCCTCAGATTTTTAGGCCGGGCTGGTGTTGCCGAGTTGATCGAAGGATTATGTGAACGCGCCACCCAATTCGCAGAGCAATTGGCAGCCAACGGATTTCGAATTTTGAATGAAGTGGTGTTCAACCAGGTGCTTGTAGCCTGTGATACTCCTGCTGAAACTCAGGCAACCCTTGCCAGTATTCAAGCCTCCGGCGAATGCTGGTGTGGAGGGACAACCTGGCAGGCTAATCCGGCTATCCGGATCAGCGTTTGTTCCTGGGCAACGACAGCGGAGGACATTACCCGGTCAGTGCAGGCTTTCGTAAAGGCACGGCAGGCTGTGTAGCGTAAAACCGTTCCTCTTTCCGCTGCCGCAGGCCCCCCCGTAAGAGCGCCGGGACAATGTCCCGCGCGAAGCCATTCTGTTGATGGAAAAAGCGGGGACTGACAGCTGCTTAATAGAGCAGGCGGATGGCGGCAAGCATCAAGGCTGCCTGGGCGATCCCGGCAAGCATGCAGACACCGAGGTGGGCGTCGATGGGCTGCCTGCTCCTGACATCTGACAGGCTGGCAGCCGCTCCAAAAATGATCGCGACCGGGATATAGAAGAAACCGACCGAAAAAGCCCCAATGATCGAAAAAGCAAATAATATGCCGATCGCGCCCCAAGGTATCAGCCTGCTCCTTGAGCCGCCATGAACGAACACGACCGCGCTGACCAGGCTCACAGCCACCATTTCCATGAAATATAGACCAGGCAGCGGCCACATGCTTTGCTGATTACTGATGCTCCACCAGAGTGAAATAGTAACGATCAAACAGACAACCGCCCCCGCAATTGCAAGGACTTTCTCAAGGAGAGGGTTTGTCAGCGAGCCGGGTATTGAGGGTTGCATGGATGCGTCGGATTACTTGCCGGTGGTAAAAACGCAGCATTTCCTTCTAAAATCCATAGATGATGACCCCGCCCAGGAATCCCAGCACGGCAGCCAGGGCAAAGCTGACAAAATAGGCCGCCACATACCAGCTCTTTTTGGAGCCGGGCTGGAAAGGAGCTTTGTTCCGCCAGCGGAAAACGGCCATGAGGGTGGTGACTACCAGCAGCGTGGAACCCAGGATTATCTTCGCCACGTGGTTGGGCGCCAGCCCGGCATAGAAGCGGGCATTATCCAGCAGACCAGCCAGGCCGGCCACCAGGGTGCTGACCGTGGCCAGGGAGATATTTGCGAAAGCGACCTTCTCCAGGAGTTCGCTGCGCCGCCAGAGCGCCAGGAGCATGAAGAACAGGGCTGAACCGGTCAGGGCGATCGGGAAATGTACGATCAGGGTGTGGATGGGGTGCACATATAACAGATCGTGAATGAGTTGTTGAAGAAAAGCCATATTGTCCTCCTCCGTGAGGGTGGTGCCAGGATTATCTATCGTTGATGGGATTATTCTGCTTACTGATCTACGTGACCTGGACAGCCTGCAACAATTCCTTGCATTCCTGCAGCCATATCATCGGGTTCACGGAACGCTTTATATATTGGATCGCGCCCTGCTGGTCCACGATGACGGAGGCGGTGCGCTGGATGCCGATGAAAGCCTTTTCGAGTTGAAAGCTGTGATAGACCGCCCGTTCAGGGTCGGCCAGAATGGGGAACGGGGATTTAAGCGCCTCTGCATACCTGCGGGCACGCTCCAGCGTATCGCCAAGAATAACCAGGATCTGGGCCCCGGCTTTGACAAAATCATTGTTCATGCGGCCCAACTGGGCCACGTGGGAGCGGCACTGCATTCAGTTGTACTCGCGCACGAAGAACAGGATGACTTTTTTCCCGCGATAATCGGAAAGCGCAATCTCACCGACCGTATTTTGCGGGAGTCTGAAATCGGGTGCGGAAGAACCGACTACCAATTCAGGGTCTGACATACTTTTGCCTCCAATTCCCGGAAAGCCGTCACTTCCACTTGGTAAGGATCTCTTCCCTCTGGAAAGTAGCCCTGACCAGGTAGAAGACGATGCCGTCAATGACCGCCACAACTGCCGCCATGATCAACAAGTTGTTCGTCGTCTGCGTCAGTACCTTTAATTCCGTCAAAAAATACACGGCGCCAAAAGGCAAAATGATCAGGTAACCGATTTGCTGGGCTGTGCGGACATCATTCACTCTTGAAGAAACCAGGACGTTAAATCCAACAGCAAGGATGCAGACGAGAGGCGCAAGCAGGAACAAGATGATGGCAAAGTCCCAGTTGGGGAAATAAAGATATTTCAGGGGGCTGTACGTAAACAGGTCGATCAGAATGGTGAATACCAGGGCGCCAATAAAACTGGAGCAAATGGCAGGCAGGAAGGCAGCGATACTCTTGCCGGCCAGGATCTCTTCATCGGTGGTGGGCGTGGCCAGCAGCGGCTCCAAGCTTTTTTGGACCTTCTCCCCGACCAGGCTGTAGGAGGCGATCGACACCGGTAAAAGGGCCGCGCCAATGACAAATAGGAACGAGAAAGCATTCAACAACTGCGGAAGCGCTGCCACTGCGTTGGGTTTGCCGGAAATGTAAAGAACGAGGAAGGGTAAACCGATCGAGACGACCAGCTCGAAATAGAGGGACGAATAAAGGATACCCTTTTTCTTCGTAAAGGTTTTAAAATCCTTGGAGGCAACCGTCCAGGCTTTTGAGAGTCTCATTTTGTTTGTATCCTCTCAATAAGTGGGGGAGGGTGGCGGTTGTGCTGGCGGCGAAGCCGCCAGCACAACCCCCCTTCCCCGGGTTACAGAGGGGTTACTTTTGTTTATTGGATGATCTTGAGGTAGGTTTCTTCCAGCCCGGGGTTGAGCTGGGTGACATACTGGATGCGACCACCGGCAGCAACGATGGCCTGAACGAAGTCGGGGTTTTGGCGGGTGGGGTCGTTTATGCCGATGTTGATCTTATTCTCTTCAACGCTGAGGCTGACCGGATCCAATCTTCGGACCGCCTCCAGGACAGGTTCACTGACCTCTTCCACCTGGATGACGGTGCGGCTGCCCCAGACATTTTTCTCCAACTGTTGCGGGGTGTTAACTGCCAGCAACCTGGTCTTTAATATCCCGATGCGGTCACACACCCGCTGGGCTTCATCCAGGTTATGCGTATTGAAAAAGATGGTCTTGCCTTCCTTCTTGAGTTGAAGGATGAATTCCCGGATGCTGCGGGCAGATTCCGGGTCCAGGTTGGCGGTGGGCTCGTCAAAGAAAAGCAGCCGGGGGTCGTGGATGAGCGCCCTGGCGATACCAACCTTCTGCTTCATGCCTTTCGAGAAATCACTGATGGGCAGGTCGCGCTTTTCCCACAGCTCCATCATCTTGAGAAAATACTCTATCCTGGTCTTTCTTTCGTCAGGGGTGCACTCATAGAGTTTCCCGTAATAGTCCAGGTTTTCATAGGCGCTCAATTCTTCATACAAGCCGATATTATCGGGTACCAGGCCGATCAATTTCCTGATCTTCAACGAATCGGCGGGGTTGGCAAGGTCATAGCCGGCGATGTGCGCATCGCCAGCGGTCCGGGAGATCAGGCAGCAGAGCATCCTGACCGTCGTGGTCTTGCCGGCACCATTGGGGCCGAGCAAGCCAAACACCTCCCCTTCGGCCACCTGAAAGGTGAGACCATCGACGGCGGTGAAATCACCGAACTTCTTGGTCAGTCCCTGTACTTCGATCATGTTCATAATGGTTGACTATTTCTTTTTGTATCCCAGCCAGGACCAGGGCGTGATCCAGATGAGAATGACGGAGATAACGATCCAAGCCACAATACAAGGGGTTGAGATCGGGGCCGCAGCTGAGCCCCTGACAACATGCTTAATAAAAACGACGATGCCGGTCATGACCACAACGACGGTCAAGATTAAAGGAATTCTACTACTCCTTGCAGAAATAGCTGAACCAGGACTTCCAAAAGGCTGGGAAGAAAAGAAGATTTCGGTTCAGTTATACCCATCACGGGCACAAATTGCGCCTTTTTACCCTGTAGGAAGCGCAATTTGTGCCCACGGGTATTATATTTGCGCAGTACTCTGTAAGGGATAGTCTATCCCTAATATCTATCCGAAAATTCAGGATGAGTTCACATTTTGAGTGTGTCCAGCGAAGCTGCACACACTCAAAATGCGGTCCTTCAATAATTTCCGGATAGGTTCTTAATCAGCTTAATTCGCCATCGCTTGTCGATCCATTCATGAACAGTATTTTACGCCTGTTTCTTCTTCTTCGCCGGAGTCTTCTTCTCCGGTTTCTTCGTCTGAGGCGAGAGGCTGACGAACTTCTCGACTGACCAGCCCTCGGTAAGCCCCAGCAGGGTATCGCCGGCCTTCACCTCCACCACCGTTTCGCCGCGCAAGGCAGAGCGCTTGCGCAGGGGGGCCTCGTCGAGGCGCGCCATCTTGGGGGCGGCCTTGAGCAGGTGCAGGGTCACCACCGTGTTCGGCTTGCCCATGCCCAGCCCGGCCAGCTTGACGCCGCGCGGCAGTTCCCAGGCGATGACGCCCTTGCCGTAGCGCCCCTGGGCCGGGAAGTCCTTGACCTCCACGCGCTTGCCCTTGCCGTCCGAAGCCATCAGCAGCATCTCACCCGTCCCGGGCAGGATCTCGGCGCCGATCACCTCATCCCCCACCCCCAGCTTGATGCCGTTGACACCGGCCGCGGCCAGCCCCATTGGGCGCACGTCCTCCTCGCTGAAGCGGATGGCCATGCCCAGAGCGGTGGCCAGCAGGATCTCCTTCTTGCCATCCGTCAGCGCCACCCAACCCAGGCTGTCGCCGTCGTTGACATTGGCCAGCCGGAAGGTCTGGGCAGAGGGTCCCGGCAGTTCACTGGTCAGGCTCTTCTTGACCATCCCGCCGCGCGTGACCGTCAGGAGGGTGATCTCTTCGGGGAGTTCGGACCTGCGGGCCGGCAGGGCAAACAGCGCCACCGGCATCTCGTCAGCCTGAAGAGGTGACTGTTTGTTGAACGGGTTGCCATCGGACA
>CAIKOL010000068.1 GCA_903829085.1 uncultured Anaerolineales bacterium
ACGGAGGGTAAATGCCAGGTCAAATTTACCTTCTGGAAGTTTCTCATCTGCCCCATTCCACCATAAAACCGATTGAGAGCTGCCAAGCTCATCAGCAATGGATAATATCAGATGATCCTTATTGTGCCCTATTTTCGTGGACGATCGCAATATCAATCTGTGTGCAGCCAGGATTAGTTTTTCGTTCCCGGGGCCAAAGGGAGCCAAATTCTCGAGAGCGGTTACCAGACCAAGGTTGATATCTGCTAGGTCAAGCCAAGCGTCTATGTCGATTTCCGTTTCAGCAGCGATTGCCTGGCCAACCATCTTTCCTACAGTTAACGAGAATCTTCGAGAGAATTCAGGCAGTTTCTCTTGATCCAGAGATAGGCCAGCTGCCATTGGGTGCCCGCCGAAATTTAGAAGCAGGTCTTTTTGAGCAGCAATGGCGGCAGTGATGTCGATCCCTTCCACTGATCGAGCAGAACCTCGAGCTGGTTCATTGGCAGGAGTTGAAAAAAGGATGGTAGGCTTGTGATAGCGTTCAACCAACCGACTGGCCACAATGCCAACTATACCTCCTGGCCATGTTGGATATCCGAGAACGAGTCCGGGTTTCATCAGGAGTGTTGGATCAGCGCGCAATTGGGCTTCAGCAGCGTGCATCACTTGGTTGCATAAGAGTTGACGATGGGAATTGTAATTTTCTACTTGCATTGCAAGCAAACGGGCGCGACTGAAGTTGGTGGTAGTCAGTAATTCGACAGCAGGATTGGCATTACCTAAACGTCCCAAGGCATTAAGCCGGGGAGCAAGCTCAAAACTTATATGCTCCTCACTCAGGTTATCAGGGACGAGATTGGCAATATCCATCATAACTTGCAGGCCGAGACGATGGGTATTGCGCAGGACAATGAGTCCCTTTTGAACCAGATAACGGGCGTCGCCTGTGAGAATTGCAAGATCAGCCACCAAACCCAATGCGACCAAATCGAGCGTGGAATCGAGAGAAAAATGTGTTGAAGGTGCGCGTGCGACAAGGCTTTCTGCCAGTTTGAAAGCCACGCCCACTCCAGAGAGAGTAACCAGCGGATTCTTGGGTGGCAAGAATTTTGGATTGATAACTGCAATGGCCTGAGGCAGAATCTCGGGAAAGTTGTGATGGTCTGTGATAATCACCTCAACACGTCGCATACGAGCATATTCAACAGCCTGATGTGCAGTTATCCCTGTATCACAAGTCAGAATAAGCCTTACACCTGAGTCAAGGATTTCCTTCAAAACAGGGATATTCACACCGTGACTCTCGCTGGCGCGTACAGGGATGTGGTAAGTGACATCTGCTCCCAAGGCGAGTAAGGTTTGGAAGAGCAAGGTTGTTGCAGTTTGTCCGTCCACATCGAAATCACCCCAAATACAAATGGGCTCATGAGCCCGAATCGCGCGCTCGACTCGTTCTACAGCGGTATTCATTCCCGGAAATTGCATGGCTGGGGTAGGGGAATACACCAGCGGGTCCAGAAAAGGAAGCGCGGTACCCGGCGTGTTGAAGCCTCGACGGACAAGAGTCTGGGCAACAAGAGGGTGAAGATCAGGTAACGGGGCAGGCAAAAGTAGGGAAGCCGGTTCAGTCCAGCGCATTATGCTCTAGAACTCAAGTTCGGGGATCTGCTCAAAGGTAATTTCACCCAAGAACGATTCTGGATCTGCATAATTAGTTTGTGTTCCTGCCGTACAGCCTCGATTGCAATAGGAGCGGTAAGGGCAGTATGTACATTTCTTTTCATCTTCTGTCATCGGGAAATGACGATGATTGGAGATTTCATTGATGAGACCGGTCAGGGCTTCCCAGTCATTATTGAATTGGGCGGTGTTGTAAGGGAAGACCGCTGGTTCGGATGGGAAATTGGCATACCAGTAAACCATTGTGATCTGCTCAGGAAGGAATAAGCTTCCGCTGTTCAAACATGCACCAGTCTGGACTAGTAGAGCCCGGTAGACACGGGTTTGAAGATGGGCGATCATCCATTCATCGCGCGGGCGCTTATGGTAAGTTTTCCAATCATAAATTAGGACACGCTCGTGCGATTTTATTGAAACCAGATCGTATTTTGCCAGAAGCCTATAATTCCCAACTGGTGCGACGAGAGTGATTTCGATATGCTGATTATAGCCGGGCAATTCCAATTTTGTTTCCAGAAAGTTTCCCCACCAACGCGATAAATCAGGAGTATTTGCATTTTGTCCCAATTTCTCAACTGGTAGGCCGATCAGACGCTGTTGAATCATTAGGTGAAAAGCCTGGCCTTCCTGCTGGCGTCTTTCATTTTCCTGGACCGGCTCTGTATCAACTGCAGGCCATTGCAGCCGCTGAATATAACGTAATTGGAAACGACGCGGGCATTCATAATAATCTTGTAAGGACGATTGGGAGAAGGAGAAACCAGAAGGCAATGAAAGGTATTCCATGCATATATTTTACATGCTCTTTTGAGGTTTAAGTTGTACAATCACTGTGCCAATCTCTACCTGTACCAACCCAACTATTTCCAAAGTGCCCACTCCCTGAATAGACAAGCATGTGATGAGCAATAAAACGGAACCAAAACCCAGACGGATAAAGGTCACGACTGGCGGTGAAAGAAGTGCATCCCAGTTCATTTCCCTGCTAAACATTGTCGAGGCGACATTTATCAACATGCAAAATAACCCATTTCCACACCAACAAATGGCGCCTGGGGCGGGGAAATGGAGAAAACCATGCTCACACCTTTTGCTGTCGGCCAACCGCAATCCATTGTAGGCAGGATGGATATTTTTTCAAGATGAATATACCTATAAATCCGACGAATATCGAAATCGGGTTTTTAATAGACTGACCATGGTGGCAGGCAGGTAGGGTAGAGCCACGAACACAGCACTTTTAGTCAGAGTGTAAAAGATGAATTCCAACTGCGCCAATTTTCCCCATTCTTTAGTAGAGAGTTGTGTAATAGAGGCACTGACCCGGAAAGGGATGGAAGAATCACTAGCACTCTGGAAGAAGCTGAAAAGGGACACCATATAAAACGCTGGAGGATTACATATGAATTGGACAAAAGGTTGGCGCGATCGGGTCTGGATGGACCTTAACCAGACATGGGATGTAATCATCGTTGGAGGGGGCATCACCGGTGCGGGTATCATGCGTCAATGTGTACACGCTGGACTGAAAGTGATTTTAGTTGAATCGGAGGATTTCGCTTCGGGAACTTCGTCGCGATCATCGAAACTTGTCCATGGCGGAATGCGTTATTTGAAAAATGCCCAGATACGAATTACCTTGGAATCTGTTACAGAACGCGAGTACCTTTTAAAACAGGGCCGTGGTCTGGTGAACAGGCTTGGTTTCCTCTATGCCTGCCTCCCTGGAGACAAAATGCCCGGATGGGTTTTTGGAGCCGGGCTGGTGCTCTATGACTTGATGGCACACCAATGGAGTCATCGCTCGTATGATCCCGAAGATATGTTCGAACTGTGCCCGTCGTTGAGCTTTCCTGGCTTACTTGGTGGCTTCCGGTATTTCGACGCGCAAACCGATGACGCTCGGCTTGTCCTGCGCCTTTTAAGCGAGGCAGTATCGGGTGGCGGAACAGCGCTCAATTATGCACGTGTCGAATCTTTGATCAAGAATAATGCTGGACAGGTGTGCGGTATAAATCTGAAGGATACATCGGGAGAATCGGACCGACAAATAGAAGTCAAGGGTCGTGTGGTTATTAATGCCACCGGGGCATGGGCGGATATTTTACGCGGAAATATCGGAAAAACGCCACGCCTGCGTCCATTACGCGGTAGCCACCTGGTGTTTCCCCTTCATCGGCTCCCTCTTACGCGGGCGGTCACCTTTCTACACCCACATGACGGACGCCCTGTCTTTGCCCTGCCTTGGGAGGGGGTAGTTATTTTCGGCACAACGGATGTGGATCAAGGACCAAATCTCCTGACTGACCCGGCCATCAGCACTTCAGAAGTGGAATACTTGTTAGATGGCCTAAAATTTGTCTTCCCAAAATTAGGTTTGACCTGTGCTGATGTGAGCGCCACTTATTCAGGCATAAGACCGGTAGTCAACACCGGCAAAACTAACCCTTCAAAAGAATCACGCGAGCATGTGATCTGGGACGAGAGCGGCCTGCTGACCGTCAGCGGGGGAAAACTAACCACTTTTCGGATCATGGCTCGTGACGCCCTGAAAGCTGTCCGCAAACATATAGGAAATATCCATTTCGATCCGGAACTTCCTGTCCTTGATTCTATTTCCAAGGAAGCTGAAGAAGCCCTTGTTTTATCGAAATTCTCACCGGTGCAGTGCCTGCGACTGCTGGCACGCTATGGGATCGGGTCTACAGCATTATTTTCCGCCCCTGACTTGGAACTCGAACATATCGACGGTTCAATCTATTTGTGGGCAGAACTAAGGCAAGCGGCACGGGCAGAAGGGATCGTCCATCTTAATGATTTGCTTCTTCGCCGAGTCCGGCTAGGGCTGCTTGTTTCAAATGGTGGAATAAACCAGATGGACCACATCCGCTCTATTGTTCAGCCGGAACTCGGGTGGGATGATGACCGCTGGAAAACAGAAGAAAAATCATATAGAGAACTATGGAAGCGTGCTTACCAGCTATAATTCCTAGAAGAAACAAGTGATAATTATTCCAGTATCTCTTTGAAGCATTCGAGGTAATAGGAGTCTCCAATGGCGGAAAACCTGCTTGCGATTGACAATGGGACCCAATCAGTACGCGGCTTAATCTTTGACCCGCGTGGTAATTTATTGTATAAATCCCGGATCATGATTGAGCCGTATTTTTCTTCAGCGCCTGGTCTTGCGGAGCAGGATCCGGAGATCTTCTGGAAGGCAATCTGTGAAGCTTGCCACGGATTATGGGCTCAGGGCGTGGATAAAGCCAGCATTGCAGCAGTCAGTCTGACCACCCAACGTAGCACTCTAATCAATGTGGATAAATATGGCAAACCCCTTCGCCCAGCCATCCATTGGCTTGACCAACGCCGCACCGAGGGTTTAAAACCATTAGGTGGAGCATGGGGGGCAGCCTTTAAAGTTGCAGGTGCATCCGGGACGGTGGCGTACTTGCAGGCGGAGGCTGAAGCCAACTGGTTGCGCACAAACCAACCTGAAATTTGGAAAGCGACGTATAAATTCCTGTTTCTTTCTGGTTACCTGACATACCGGCTGGTTGGAAGGTTCGCTGACTCGGTTGGATGCCAGGTTGGATATATCCCGTTTGATTACAAGAAACAAGATTGGGAAGCCTTATGGGGTTGGAAGTGGCAGGCTGTACCGATGGATAAAAATTTGTTGCCAGACCTGATACCAGTTGCATCCCAAATTGGTGAGATCACCCCAGAGGCGGCCAAAGCCACCGGCATTCCGGTCGGGGTAAAGCTCATTGCTGCGGCGGCTGACAAGGCCACCGAGGTACTCGGAGCAGGGTGTCTTGAACCGAATATCGGTTGTCTAAGTTACGGGACAACCGCTACAATAAATACCACCCATAAGAAATACATTGAGGTCATTCCACTTATTCCACCCTACCCGGCAGCAATACCAGGACAATATAGTTTTGAAATCCAGATCTACCGCGGCTACTGGATGGTAACCTGGTTTAAGCAAGAGTTTGGTTTGCGCGAACAAGGATTGGCAGAAGCTCAGGGCATCGAACCCGAAACCTTGTTTGACGATCTGGTGAGCGCCGTTCCTCCCGGTTCAGAAGGGCTTGTGCTCCAACCATACTGGTCGCCGGGGCTGGTCTTTCCTGGACCGGAAGCAAGGGGAGCGATCATTGGTTTTAGCGATGTGACGACACGCGCTCATATTTACCGTGCCATCCTGGAAGGATTGGCATATGCGTTGCGTGAAGGAGCTGAGCGCACCGCCAGACGCTCCGGTATACCGATTACAGAATTGCGAGTGGCAGGAGGAGGAAGCCAGTCCGAGGCGGCAATGCAACTGACTGCAGATGTTTTTGGCCTGCCTGCATCCCGACCGCATGTGTATGAAGCATCGGGCTTAGGTGCAGCTATGGACGCTTCTGTGGGTATTGGAATTCATCCCAATTTCTCGACTGCAATCAAAGAAATGACACGCATACGTGATACTTTTGAGCCAGATGGCAAAGTTCATGCACGCTATGATGAGTTGTATTTTGGGGTGTATAGAAAAATGTACAAACGCCTCCAGCCATTGTACCAATTCATGATGAAGAAGTAATTTCCCGGCCGTTTTTTCATCAGTCGAATTGTTTTATTCGCAGTTTTCAGGGGACTGCCTCCAATTAACGAGTATGTTTGGTTATTAAACGCAGAGCAGATGCTCTTATTATGATTGACCGTATGATCGTTCCCAATAATGGTTCTAATAGTTGTACCTGTGAGAGGGGTTTCGAAAGCTGTGGATAAAGCGCGAATCTCAGAAGCGTCGAGGTCGGAAGGGGAACGCAGAATACGGGGAGGTAAGGGAATCATTTTCTACTTTCCTCCCACCAGCCCTGCAAGGCGATGAAAGGAATTGCCGGAGTCTGTTTCCCAGTCCTTCCCGTATTCCAAGTTAAAACGAGATCCTTCCGTGCGCGAGTGATGCCAACATACAACAACCGCAGGCGCTCACGGACATAATCCAAGCGGGCTGATTGGGTAGCAACACCTTCGGTGTAAAAATTGAATTCGCCGGTTGCACAAGCAGCTTCCAACTGCGACAGTGTCTCAGCCTCCATGTTTAGACCGTCACGCACAAACCATTTCTCAGGTATATAGCGGTCATTGGGCTGCCCGGAGGGGAAATCGTAATTATTGACCGAAACCAGGTAGACCCGGTCCCACTCCAAGCCTTTCGCTTTGTGCATTGTTGTCACCACCACCTTACCGGGGTGGTGGGAAGGGTCAAAGCCCGAATCATCCTCACTGAATCCCAGGAAGCGCCGTTCATTGCGAGCAATCAGGCTGAGTTCACCGTTCAACTCGGGAAGGCGCCAGTCGCGGTGATCGTCACTGACCTGACGCAGCACGAGGGCCAGCTTGTGCACCAGGGCCAGGTCAGTAGGGGAAGTAAACAAATCCTGCGACAGGGTCAGAACCATTTGATCCACCGGGAGAAGGGTCGTCCCTTGCCAGCGGCGGACCAGGCCGCGGAACTCATCCAACTCATCCAACACCGTTTCATCGTTTTCTGATGCGACCCCTGTGAGCCAATCCACACCAGTCCTTGGGCTGATAAAGGTTTCCACTGCCCCGCATTTTCGGATCAGTCCAGCGACCTGATGTTGAAAATCGTTATTCGAATCTTCCTCGCCTTCACGACGCCAAGCCAGGTAAGCGGCTGCAAGTCGCGCAGAAGACTGCGGATCTGTCAAGGCACCAACAATATCACCCAACCGTGCGGCCGCGATGCGGGTGGAGGAAGTACTGCCAAGCAATTCCACGAAGTCAATGTCACGGCGCTTAAGAGCGTTGATCACATCCGCTCCGCGCTGGTTGCGGGGAACCAGAACTGCGACGGTCGCGTCCTGGTGCTCTGGCAGCCAATGGTCGAGCGATTTAACCACCGCTTCCACTTCCTCATCAGGCGTATATTTATTGCTAATAAGTTTTACACCCTGCGGATCGTCCGGAGGATTTGGTTGTGGATCATCGGCGGGAGTGGGACGGATAAATGGCACTGTCAAGGCATCCCGCACGGAAGATTCGGGATGTTCACCATTGACCCACTTGATCAACCGGTTTGCAAGGTCGATAATCCTGGGTTGGCAGCGACCCGAGTCAGGTAGCTCGTTGTATTGGCTGGCTTCAAAGTGAATGAAATCGAGCAAATGCTGGGGGGAAGCGGTCGTGAAAGTTTCGAAAATAGCCTGGTTAGGATCACCGACTCGAACCCAATTGCCGGCTTCCCCAGAAAGAAGGCGAAGTATCTGCTCCTGCAAGCGACTCGAATCCTGAGCTTCGTCTTCGAGAATGAAGGGCCAGCGATAGCGCAAACGTTCAAGAAACTCGATATCGTTCTCGAGAAGATCAATCGCCAAACGAATCAGGTCGTCAAAATCCACGGCACCGCGATAGGCAAGGGCACGCTGATAGTCGGAATAGATCGACAACCCCATTTCTGCCAAGGGCAAAGGCGTGGGAGCCACGTTCAGCATGTGGCGTAATTTCTCAGGGGTCAGGCGATTATCCTTGGCGGAGCGGATGAACGCCAGAGCAATATTGGTAACCAAATCCGGCAACAGTTGACGGTGGACCCAGTCGTGTTTTCCCTGCTCCATGTCAGGCAGAAGATAGCCATCCAGTTCACCAGGGTGGGCCTGAAGCCAAGCCGAGGCAGATTCTTTGCTGATGGAACCCGCTTCACGCTCATCGAGAATTGCAAAACGTTCCTCCAGCCCGACCGCGGAGGGCTTCTCCCGCACGATATCGTGTGCCAGGCCATGCAGAGTCCGAACGCGATAGCCGAAGGGCATGGGCAGTTCGAGGAACTCCTTGATGCGGCTGGAGAAATTATCCACAGCCGAATTGACAAGGGTGACGATGAGCACTTCCTGTTCGCCTGAAACCGCACCAGAGCGGATGAGCTGCGCGGCAAGAGCGCTGAGGGTGTGCGTTTTACCTGAACCTGGCACGGCTGAAATACCCATTTTCCCACCAGTATAGGTGAGGATTTGAGACTGGGCAGGACGCGGAGTAAAGGTGTTCATCTAGATAAACCAGCCTGTTTCCAGATATGGATAACCACCATGGTGGTATTCATGATGAGTATGAGACTGTTAGCTTTCATTCTTACCCTGAATATCCAACTGCATTTTCCAGACGGCTTTCAACAATGGTCCGCGTTGCTCGAAACCAGATTCACCCAAGTCGCTCAAGCCCAGATAGATGCGGCTCCGACAGCGGCGCAGGAGACCGATAATAAGGCGGGCTAACGATTGCTGGTTGGCGGCCAAATCATCAGCGTCGGTCCAAGCCTTATCCCGATCCCAAGAACGGCTGAGAACATAGGGCTGGGTCAAAGGCTGGAAGAGTCGTTCCCACCAGCCCGTTGAGCCTGCATCAATCCAGAATTGGATGGAGACAGGCTGATTCATCATCAGGAAAGTATGCGCAGGAGCGAGCAGCACGGCTTCGACTGGTTCAATCTGCCAAGACTCGACATATTGGGCAGCAATAACGCCATCCTGTAGCATGGAAAGATATTCCTTACCCAACTCAAGGTTTCCGAAGTCTCCAAGACTTTGGAAATCTACCAAGGCTGGTTCCATGGCCTGACGAAACTTTTGCACAGACTCGACCAGACTGGAGACGGTACGGGCCCCGTCGTTGTTGCGATGGAAGCCGAAGCCTTTTTGCGAGAGGACTTCCCCAAACAGTCGGCGCAGGAAATGGTCGAGTGGATCGGGAACTGGCTTCAGGCGGTACGCCTCGATCCATTCCCGCAAGGCTTCGAAGTGTTGACCAAAGACATACGTGATGCGCTCCTGAACAGCGACCCGGATTTCATCAAATGTAGAAAGGCGAAGATCCCGCTGGTGGTAAATAATTTCGGCGAGGAGTTGGGCACGGACGAGATCCATTCCTTCAATAGCAAACAAGAGGGCGTACGCCACATCAAACCTGGTGGGATGGAGATCCCATCCTGGGTGAGCCAATTCTGCCAGAGTCAGCAAGCAATGACTGGCAGGTTCATCCCTCAGAGAGCGGGATGGGCGATGCGAACGCCAAGGAATTCCCAATTCCTCAAGACGATTGCTAAGAGAGAAACGGAGGGCGTCTGAGAAATAAGGAGCCAAGATGACAATTTCCGAGGGGGAAATACCTTCTTCAGCGACCAGACGCTGGATTTCCCCGGCAACCCAATCAAGCATTTGTGGATAATAGCGGGTGGGAGTTTCGGTTGGTGGGTAAGTAAGCGCAATCAAGGTTCCCGGCTTGATATTGGCATTGCGTTCGGGAAGAAGTTTGGAGGCAAAAGCAGTTTCCAGAGCCTGAATTTCCGGCAAGGTAACGAATGATTTACTTAATTCCACCTGCGTATCACACAGCGTGGAGAGGCGGTGGGCAGAGTCAGGATCGGCGCCCAGAAATCGCCGGTAGCCTGCATCCGTGTCAAAAATAAGCAGAGTCGAATCAAAAGCCGGCAACCATTCCATAAGCAGATCGTGTGCCACCGGGATATCCTCTTCGAGGTTGTCGCATATCAAATGGCGGTATTGGTGAGTGAGATAAGCATGGCACTCCGGCATACGCCAAAGGAGGTTCCAGAAAAGGTCCAATTGAAGGGAGAAATCCAACAGGTTGTGTGTTAGACAGTATTGGCGGAAGCGGCTGGCACATTCCTGGGCATCGGTATAAATTCGCCGCTGGCTGGGTTCCCCAAGCCAAGCAGTTGATAACCTCTCGCCAATCTCGGTATAAGGAAACCCAACCGAGGCAGATTTGTTGAGGTTATCCAGAACCTGACTGTATAAGCGGTTGCGGTCAATGGTGACTGAAGCAAAAAAGCCCTGCTCCAGTAAAGGGCGGACGAGACGTGCCATATAATACTGGGAAGTTTCCAGGGTCAGGAAAACAGGCGGCTGGTCAGGATGAGAAAATCCAGCGTTTTCAGCAACCAGCGGCCAAAAGAGTTCCAGCGTGCGGCGTGCCAAACCACCGATCGTGGCAAGAGCCACCTGACCACCGGGGGGAATATCAGGAAGGCACAGGGCTGCCTCGTAGGGAGCTTGCAATGTGCGCTGGGGGGTGAGAATAAGTATGGAATTGGCGGACAAACCCGAGGCAAGGAGCGCCTGCAGGCGTTCAACGGCAACAGTGGTTTTCCCGCAGCCAGCTGGCCCAGAAAGGAAAATTCGGGCATTGAAGGGGGTATTTAGGATATCGCACTGAGCGTCAGTTAGATTCATAGGTCAAGATTAGCGGATAGAGGAGGATTTGTCAACCTGTAGGAGCGGAAATTCGGGTTCCCCAGCTGACCAGGGCAACAGAGGGACAAAAGGAAGCTGCAGGAGGAGGGCAGGTGCCCGATTTAAAGTAACTATTTTCTCGGAATTTACGGAACGAATAGGTTGCGGAAATTGAGGAGCGGGAGAAGGTTTCGTCGCAGGAAGCGAAGATGAGCCGCTCCTGTGGATGCGGCGGGAAGAGCGAAATGAACCAAAGGAGTCCAGATCAATGGGGGTATAGACGGGTTCCCGGGTCGAATCGGCTTCCAGGGACTGCAAGGTGCGCTGCTCCTGTAAATGCTGGCGAAGGGTGGGGAATCGACGGCGGCATTCCCGCACTTTTTCACGGCGAATGGTCCGCAGAGTCTGAGCCCCCTGCTGGAGGAAGAGTAAAGCGGTACGAAGCTGCCAGGTCTCGGCGAGATCAGGGCGTAAAACCACCCTATCCGCGAGAATCTTGAAACAAGCCTGCTCAACAAGGGTGGGGAGATCAACCTGTGCGTAGGAGCGGAAATCGTTTAAGAGAGCGGCATAGAGACTGGCGAGGCGACCGCTGCGGAAAAGACGGCGGTAAAAGCGGCGGCAGGAGAGCAGGGGGGGATAATACGAAGGCAGATCCTTCCAGCGGGCATGATGGGCGAATTTCCAGAAGATGGCATCGAGCAGAAGGCGGGGATCGAGGTTGGGGCGGCCGCGCGAGCCGAGCCGTTCGGAAGGAGGCAGGAGAGGCTCCAAGACATGCCATTGGCGGGGAGAGATAAAGGGAAAAGGAGGCTCCGAGAGGCAGCCGCAGAGAGGTTCAGCGAAGACGGGAGATGTGAAGTCTTTGCAATTGATCCGGCTGCGGAAGGCGCCGGCATCGCGGGTGATGGCGTGAGAGCGAAAGTGTTGTTGAATGAGGGCAGGAGCGTGCAAGGAGACGTATTGAAGGTCACGAAGGGGCCGAGTTTCAACAGATTGGGTGTATGCCAGCCTGGAGAGAGAATTGGCGACTTTTGAGAGCAAGTTGAGCCTGGCGACCCTGGTGCGAGCATCCTGCGCCTGTTCAAGAGACAGGTACACCTGGAGCAAGACCTCGCGATGATAGCGGACGGACTGTTCGAACCAGCCAGCCTCCGTGAGCGGGGTAGCAGGGCTGGCATCACCTGAAGCCGGGGAAAGCCAAGCTTGTTCAGAGAAGGCCGGCTTTGAAGGAGGGAGACGAGTGAGGGGGGTGATGTGCTGGACGGAATAGAGGCCGTGGAGGAGGGCGTTGTGGTTGGCGGGCTGGGCGCCGCGGCGGCGGTGGAGGGTGGGGGGCAGAGGGATGGGCGGTTGAATGAAGGATAGCGAGGTATTCAACATGGCAACTCCAATTGCTCAATAGGAACCCAGGATTAAAGGAATCAAGTAGACTTATCATAGAACAAATATTCTAATTTGTCAAAGTATGGATAATTAAACACATGATAGAATCCCAAGATATGCACGACTGGATGAGTGCTTTGAATTCAATGAAAGGATAAAAAAAGAACCTGCTGCACAACAGACCAGATTATGAACATCGCGCACAACGTTGACATAGGCGCGGCTCGCAAGTATAATATCGTCCGGTTCTGCCCCGGCAGTTAGCTGGGGCGAGCGTTTGTATCCCGGCTTCCCCGCTGACCGGCGTAGAGGTCTGCCCCGAAAGTTGCAACTGGCTTAGGGTTCAGATCCGTAGCGCGGGTACGGTGGCGAAGCGAAGACCAGGAGTAAAGAGATGAAGTATGCAATTGTGGAAAGCGGCGGCAAGCAATTCCGAGCCGTCGAAGGCGGTACCATCGAAGTGGACCGCCTGCCGGTCGAACCCGGCACGAATGTAAAGCTTGAACAAGTTCTGCTACTGGCGGATGGGGAAAACATCACCATCGGCACACCACTTGTCAAGGACATCCCTGTGTGGACCACGGTAATTGAGCATTTCAGAGGGCCGAAGGTGAATATTTTCAATTACAGCCCCAAGAAACGCATCCGGGTCAAAATCGGCCACCGCCAGAACTATTCCCGCCTGCTCGTCGAGCAGATCGGTGGTACCGAATTTGTTAAGAAAGAACCCGTCAAGGTGGAAAAGGCTATCGAAGTCAAAGCTGAAGAATTGGCTCCGAAGGCGAAAGCGGAGAAGCCGGCAAAGGCTGCGCCTAAGGGAAAGGCATCAACAGCAAAAGCACCCGTAACCCGTACCAAAACCGGGACTACGAAAGCAGCGACCAAGCTGTCTTCGAAGAAAACGACTCCTGCCAAAGCTGAAACAAAGGCTGCCCCCAAGCGGAAAGCAGCTCCGAAGAAACCTGCGGCGACGAAGTAAGGAAGTGAGGTAGTCATGGCACACAAGAAAGGTGGCGGCTCAGTCCGCAATGGAAGAGACTCCAATGCCCAACGCCTGGGCGTGAAGAAATATGCCGGCGAGCATGTTCTATCCGGCAACATTATCGTACGACAGCGTGGTACTCACATCAAGCCAGGTCTGAACGTGGATGTTGGCAAGGATGATACCATTTTCGCGACGATTGACGGGCTGGTTGTCTACGATATCGTTAAAGGACGCAAGCGCGTCAACGTGATGCCGGTGGAAGAAAAATAACCGGCGAAAGGATTTTGAAAATGAAACAAGGTATTCATCCGAAATATTACCCGGACGCCAAAGTGACATGCGCATCGTGCGGCACCACCTGGACGACCGGTTCGACCAAACCAGAAATCCGCGTTGAAATCTGCTCGAATTGCCACCCGTTCTTCTCTGGCGAACAGGCGCGCATCGTAGATATTGAAGGCCAAGTAGACCGCTTCTATAAAAAACTACAGGTTCGACAGAGCTATGTTGAAGAGAAGAAGAACCGGGCCGAATCCAAAATCTCACCAAAGCGTCCGATTGCGGAATTGGAAATGGCTGCACGTCCAGCGGCCGCGTTGGAGAAGGCTGGCATCAAGGATGTAGGTCAATTCTTAGCGAAGCTTAGCGAAGGGGAGGAAGCCGTGCTGGCGATCGAAGGCTTTGGCCGCAAGTCGCTGATCGATATGAAGAAGAAACTGCGCGCGCTTGGCTATACCCTTCCTGAAATTGCAGAAACTCCGGTTGTGTAGGACTTGTCTTAAACCGAGAATCAGGTAAACTAATAGGCAGATGCATTTAGCATCTGCCTGTTTGATTGTATCGAGGTGAACTTAGAAGACCAAGGTTGTCGCGCTGCAAACGTGACCTTCGCTCTTCAAAATCATCCAGACACAAAGACTACCAAGGAAGCATTCCTCTATGACAGCTCATAATCCTGGTTCAGTTGAAGTCATTTGCGGTTCAATGTTCAGCGGCAAAACCGATGAGCTGATCCGCCGCCTACGCCGGGCAACCATTGCCCGCCAGCACGTACAGGTTTTCAAACCTGCAATTGATGTGCGGTATGCGGTCGAGAAAGTCACCTCCCATGCCGGGAGTGATTTTTCGGCCATCCCGGTTGAAAAAGCGGCGGATATTCGCCAACGGTTGGATATGGATGCCACTGTGGTCGCCATTGATGAGGCACAGTTCTTTAACGATGAAATCATCCAGGTTGTGGATGAATTGGCTGCCAAGAAAATTCGCGTGATCGTAGCGGGATTGGACACTGACTTTCGAGGCGAGCCATTTGGCCCGATGCCGGAGTTAATGGCACGCGCTGAACATGTGGATAAGATCCAGGCGATCTGCATGGTTTGCGGCGAACCAGCCAGCCGAACCCAGCGGCTGGTAAACGGAAAGCCGGCGCGGTACAACGACCCGGTGGTGATCGTAGGCGCGGCGGAAATGTATGAAGCACGCTGCCGCACTCACCATGAAGTACCGCGATAGCGGTATGATATGCAGCGTTAGCTGGGTGTTTTGCCGGAAGTAGAGGTAAAGCTATCTACCAGGAGTAAAAATGCAAGATTATAAGGATATTCTGGCTGAAATATTAATCAACGAAGAGACGCTTCAAACCAGGATAAAAGAATTGGCTGAGGAGATCAACCGAGATTATCAAGGGAAAGACTTGCTGCTCATCTGCATTTTGCGGGGGGGGATCGTCTTCCTGGTGGATTTGATGCGGCATATCACCGTTCCGCATCAATTAGATTTTATGGCAGTATCCTCCTATGGTGAAGGAGTGCGCCAGTCGGGTGGGAGTGTCCGCCTTTCGCTGGACTTGAAAACCGATATCCGCGGAAAAGATGTATTGCTGGTTGAAGATATCGTGGATAGTGGCAATACCATCGCTTACGTTCTGGAATTCCTAAGGACGCGACAACCGCACAGCTTGAAAGTATGCACCCTGCTGGACAAAGAAGAACGCCGTGAAACAAGCGTCCCGATCGACTACCGCGGCTTCAGTATTCCGAACAAGTTCGTTTTTGGTTTTGGCCTCGACCTGGACGAGTACTACCGCAACCTGCCATTTATCGGCGTTGTTGACCTTAAGAAATATGAGCCTCCAGCCTTAAGGTGATTATAGGCGCCAAAGGGAGTTGCCATGCAAGATTACCGTGAATTTATGGAAGAAGTGCTGGTGGATGAAAAAACCATCGAGAAACGAGTCGCTGAACTAGGGGCGCAAATCAGCCGAGCCTATGAAGGGCAGGAACTACTAATCGTGTGCCTATTGCGCGGCGGGATCACTTTCGCTGCCGATTTGACGCGAGCTCTGACCATCCCCCATACTTTAGATTGCATGTCGCTCTCTTCTTACGGGGTTGGGCATTATGCTTCGAGCGGCAACGTGCGCGTCAACCTGGATCTGATGACAAACATAGAGGGGCTGAATGTTCTGCTGGTCGAAGATATCGTCGATAGTGGGCGCACTCTGGCGCACGTGCTACAAATGCTGGGGACGCGCGAACCAAAGAGCCTGAAAGTCTGTGTGTTATTGGATAAGAAATACAGACGTGAGGTACCGGTGGAGGTGGATTTCGTTGGATTTGATGTTCCTGACAAGTACGTCTTTGGATATGGAATTGACATCGACGAACACTTCCGTCACCTGCGCTTCATTGCCTCGGCTAATATGACGAAGTACAAGAAATCTCTTTAATCCACCAAGGAAGGCAGCATGGCGGAAGAAGATGAAAAACCATACGCCGGGCGCTGGGTAGCGTGCTTGCGCGGCAGGGTGGTAGCCCAGGGCGGCACCCCCGAACAAACGCGGCGCGCGGCCCAGTCCCGTTACAAGGAAACACCCGAGATCAGTTACATGCCAAACAGTTTTCCGCTGAAATTTCCCTCACTCCTGAACTCTGTCCAGGCAGTTCTTCCGGCTGGATTGACCATTTTCCTGGCTGGCGGCGCAGTGCGGGACGCGCTGCTGGGACGTCGAATCCATGACCTGGATTTTGTGGTGGAGCGGGAGGCTATAATCACCGCGCGGCGTGTAGCCAATAACCTAAAGGCAGACTTCTACCCCCTTGATCCAGAAAGGGATACAGGTCGAGTTATCGTAACCAATGAAGACGGGAGCCGGACCGCGATGGATTTTGCTGCATTCCGAGGTCCGGACCTGGAGGCAGACCTGCTTGGGCGGGATTTCACCCTTAATGCGATCGCTTTCAACCTAAGTGACAATACGATCCATGATCCACTTGGCGGAGCAATGGATTTGAAAGAGAAACGCCTGCGTGCGTGCTCTCCAACAGCATTTAGCGATGACCCGGTAAGAATCTTGAGGGGGGTACGGCTGGCAGCGAATTTTGGTTTTTCCATTCTCCCAGAAACGCGCAAAGCGATGAAAGAGGCTGCCAGCCGGTTGGAAATTATTTCTCCAGAACGGATGCGGGATGAACTCTTTCGGATACTGGATGGAGCCCAACCAGCAACCTGCCTGCGCGCGCTCGACTTGCTGGGAGCATTGGATAAATTCCTACCAGAACTTTCCGCCCTGAAGGGAGTTGAGCAGTGCGCGCCGCATGTCTACGATGTGTGGGAGCATACGCTGGCAGTTGTGAGCCACCTGGAAATGGTGTTTTCCGTCCTGGCAATGGACTATAAACCCGAATCTGCTTCAGACCTGATGAATGGTTTGATGGTGCAGAGGATCGGACGCTATCGAAAACAAATCAGCGAGGCTCTGACAGTTCCAGTAACTGCGGACCGTTCCCTGCGCAGCCTGCTTTTCCTGACGGCCTTGTACCACGATGTGGCAAAACCACAGACGAAGAAGACGGACGATGAAGGACAGTTTCACTTCTGGGAGCACGACCAACAGGGTGCGGAAATCGCGGCCAAACGCGGGCGCGTCCTGGCGATGAGCAACGATGAAGTGACGCGCATGGAGAAGGTCATCCGCAACCACATGCGAATCCTTTTCCACGCCAACCGATTGGTGCGTGAAGGCAAGCCACCATCACGGCGGGCGGTTTACCGTTTTTTCCGAGATGCCGGTCCAGCAGGCGTGGATGTCTGCCTGTTATCGCTGGCAGATATGCGCGGAACCTACGAGCAAACCATCCCACAGGAAACCTGGACTTCTGCACTGGATGTGGTGCGCCTGATGTTGGAAAACTGGTACGAAAAACCCAGCGAATCCATTGCCCCGAACCTGTTGGTCAAAGGTGACGACTTGATGCAGGAGCTCAACCTACAACCCGGGAAAATCATCGGTGAAATGCTCGAAGTCATTCGCGAAGCGCAAGCGATGGGTGAAGTAACCACAAGAGAACAGGCGTTGGAACTGGCACGGCATAAACTCTAAAGAAATTTCAACCCAAAGGCCAGAAAAGTACCACCGTTCCAAAGGAGCAGCATGAACATTGTCGTTTTTGACCTGGAAACCCAGAATCTTCTTGAAGATGTGGGGGGGAGAAATAATATCGGAGCGCTCAAAGTCTCATGCGGAGTGACCTGGTCATCAAGCAGGAAAGACTTTACCGTCTATTGGGAAAAGGATGTCCCAGCGCTTATTACGGAGTTAAAATCGACGGGACGGGTGATCGGTTTCAATGTCAAAGGTTTCGACTATGAAGTCCTCCGTCCCTACGCTCCCAGCGAACGACTGCAGTTCCTACCCACCCTCGACATTATGGACGACCTTTTCCGCACACTCGGTTTCCGG
>CAIKOL010000069.1 GCA_903829085.1 uncultured Anaerolineales bacterium
AATGCCAATAAAACTTATCCTATCCAGGATGATGCTGACCTGATCATCTCCGTTGTCAAGCAATCTCCAGTGCCGGTCACTCTTTTCTTTAGTGGACCCTTCACCAACCTGGCTCTGGCATTGCGAAAAGCTCCGGAAATTCGCAATAATATTGCTGCACTCTATATGATGGGCGGCGCGGTTTACATTCCAGGCAACATCCATGATTTCTATCCTAATTCTGCCAACATATATGCGGATTGGAACCCATACTCGGATCCGCAGGCAGCCAAGGAAGTCTTTGGTTCCGGCTTGAAAATGTACCTTATCCCGCTGGATGCGACCAACCAGGTTCAGATCAGCAAGGTGGATACAAGCCAATGGCGCGCAGGCGGAAGGCTCGCTAACTTTGCCGCCGATATCTATGACGGTTTGATCGATTCCACTGGAAAGCAAGATTTCTATATCTGGGACCTGATGGCGTCAGAAATCATGTTAAATCATGATCTGTGCGGTTTTCAACCGCTTCATTTGGAGGTTGTCACAGAGGCAGGGAACCATATCGGACAGACCGTGATTGTTCCCACCGGGGAACCGAACGTCAATGTATGCCTGCAACCTAATGCAGTATTGATCAAACAGACGTTGATCAATGCGTTTTCAACCAGCCGGTGATTGCTGAAACGGGGGGGTTTAAAGCCACCTGGGTATGAGAGTGTTGGGCGAGCCATGAAGCGGCCGCCCAACATTCTCATCTTCTTTACCAACGTGCTACAGAGTACTGCGTAAATAATTGAACTTGTGCCGGCTATATTCCACTGCTTTATGGCATTTTCAATTCAGTTTCTTATGCAAGAAGCAGTAATTCCCAAAGTAGCTTTACCCGAGAGTTATTGAAATGCTTGCTTTATGATACAATTTTTATCATTTTAGGTGTATTATTACCCGGCATAAAATCCCAAAAGAATTCACCCGAGGAGTGAAATGATGGCTACTCATGTTTTACTTGTACGACACGGCGATACACTGGCAAGCAAGGACGGTCGGTTTACCGGTTCGAACGACATCCCCCTATCGAAGGAGGGACGCATCCACGCCTCAGAACTGGCGGTACGTCTGTCGCGCTATCCGCTCGATGCGATCTATGCAAGCAGTATGCAACGTGCTCAAGAGACCGCCGGTTTTACAGCGCATGTTCATGGACTGGAGGTGACTCCCGTGCCCGAATTGCGCGAAATGAATCATGGAGTCTGGGATGGCAAGAATCTCGAAGAGATCATCCAGCAATATGGTCAAGCCCAGGTGGATGAATACAATCGCGACCCATTTCATTATCGTCCAGAGAATGGCGAGTCTGGCGAAGATGTTCTCAAGCGCGCCACGCCTGCGCTCTCACAACTGGTGAAGAAGCATGATGGGCATACGATCCTCGTGGTTGCCCACAAGACGACGAATCGATTACTGATCTGCAAATTCATGGGGCTCGATCCGCAACAATACCGAGAAAAACTGGCCCAACGTCCCGCCTGTTTAAATGTGCTGCTTTTCCCGAACGAGAACGAAGCCCAATTGTTGCTTTTGAACGATATTGGACATTATGCTATGTCCGATTCCTCTCAATATGAGTACGCGGTGTGACAAACATGAGAGAATGAAGAAAATAAAGAGCAAAGAGAGGTGAGCAGGAGAAGGGTGAAGGTGGAGTTTCCTTAGATTTGTTCAGTAGTAGAATTGCGGAACGGAAACCAAAACCAGGGTTAATTCTCATAGTACCAGTAATTCATTCCTGAATTCCAAAGGAAACATTCATGACCACTGCCATCCAAGACCGCCTGCCCCGCAGGACTAAATTTCTCTACGGCATCAGCGACTTCGGTTTCGCCTGCACTGATACGACCATGCAGGTGCTGTTCGCCATCTTCATGACGGATGTGGTAGGCGTGAAACCCGCCTATGCCGCCCTGGCCATTTTCATCGGTCGCACCTGGGATTACATAAACGATCCATTGATCGGATTTTTCACCGACCGGGTTCGCAGCCGCTGGGGCAGGCGGCGGCCTTTCCTGCTGCTTGGCTTCATCCCATTCGGTTTCATGTTCGCCATGATGTGGTTCCGCCCGCCCACGGACAGCCAGTTCCTGCTGTGCGCCTATTACGCGGCGGCCTACTTCCTGTTCGACACTTCCTACACGTTCGTCACCATGCCTTACGCGGCGCTGACGCCCGAATTGACCCAGGATTACGATGAGCGCACATCCCTGACCACCTACCGGATGGCCTTTTCCATCCTTGGCAGTCTGATCGCCTTCATCGTGCCGCTTACCATCATTGGCACCATGCACCCGGAGAACTCCGGTCGTGTCTTCACCATGGGGATCATCTTCGGGGCAGTCTGCGCTCTCCCGCTGCTGTTCACATTCTTTGGAACACATGAAAAACCGGAGTATTACACCCAGTCCCAGCCAGGCCTGCGCGACAGTCTGCGAGCCGTTTGGAAGAACCGGCCCTTCCTGTTCGCGGCTGGCATTTTCCTCTTCACCTGGACCGCGGCGGACATCATCCAGGCTTTCCTGCTTTACTTCCTGAAATATCGCATGAACATGGAAGCCCAGAGCGATATCATCCTGGGAGCGATTTTCATCACGGCCCTGCTGGTGCTGCCGTTCTGGGATTGGGCCTCCCGCAAGACGGACAAACGCAAAGCCTATGTGGCCGGGATGGTCTTCCTCTCGGTGATCATGATTGCCTTGAGCTTCCTGGGCTCGAACGCCGGCATGCCGCTGATCATC
>CAIKOL010000070.1 GCA_903829085.1 uncultured Anaerolineales bacterium
ATCCTGTCCGAAAATTCTGGAGAGGTCCGCATTTCGGATAGATTCTTAGTGAAAACCCTTGCAAGCACGTTTTTCACAAAGTAGGGGTGGGTACAGCCTGGTTTTCATACTTTGTGAAAGCCAAGTCTTTGCAAATGCAAGCTGATATTCGGACATAAGTTCGGACAAAAAAAGAGGAAACCTTCTATACTGGGTAAAGGCTCGCAACCTAATCCAATAAAAGGAGGTTTCCATGGACAAGTTTACTCAGCTTTTGCCGTTTGTGCAGTATTTGTTTGATGACAAAAAGGTAGCCAGAAAGGCAGCCTGGATCGTGGAAGGAATCTTGAAGGGTCGATCTCCACGTTTGAGTGACATAGCCCGTGCGATGCGAAGAGAAGAAGCTGCGAATTACAAATGTGTGCAGCGATTTATCGACCGTATAGACCCGCAGGAAGTATTGTTGAGGTTGTTTCAAAGTGAAGCACCCTTTATGATCGGTGATCCTACCGAAATGCCCCGGCCACAGGCGAAAAGGACGGACTATGTGGGCACTTTGAGCGACAGTGAGACCCGAGGATACTGGTTGTTACTGCTGGCCATGCCGTATCATGGGCGAGCCCTGCCGTGCCACTTTGTGAGTTACTCTTCACAGACGATCAACCGGGAGGCCACATCCCGCAATCAGAATCATTTTGCTGCTTTTGCCAAGGTCAAAGAACTCTTGGGAGACAAGCCCCTGGTGTTGGATCGAGAGTTTAGTTACCTGGAGCTGCTCGAAAACTTGGTGGTTGAAGACCTAAAATTCGTCATCCGGCTGAAAGTTGGTCCTAAATTCTGTGATGGAGAAGGGAAACCAGTGGCTTTGACCATCTCCAAAGGCGAAACTCGCCCTCTCAATAAGATCTTTTACATGGGCAAGGTTTTTGTGAACGTGATTGGCATCTGGCAGGCAGGATTCAAAGAACCCATGTGGGTCATGACAAATCTCAAAGCGAAAGATGGGTTGGCTATTTATCTTCAACGCATGAAGATCGAGGAAGCTTTTAGAGACATGAAAAACTTGCTCGGCCTTGAAAAACTCATGAACAAGCACCGCAAGAATATGGAGAAGATGGTGGCTATGCTTCTGATCGCTTATGCGATCAGCCTGCTGCTTGGAGAAACGCTGCGCTCTTTCTTGTTCCCTGTTAATGACCGCAAACAAAGACTCTATTCCGGTCTATTCATCTTGCTGAAATTCAAGCTCAACCTCTCGCCACCTGAGTGTCACCAGGTATTTACCCAAGCCCTCGCTTCCTTCGCTCGTCTTACTCAAGGTGTCCGAACTTATGTCTGAACTTCAGTGAAAAGTAGTTGACTTATGGGGACAAAGTCTATATAATGATAATGACATTGAGAGCGCTCCCAAAAGAAATAAAAACAATGCGAAATACAGTAGCTTGCCTCGCAGTATCACTGGACAATCTATCTGACTTTGTTTCTTTAAATCTTGGTATGAAACTGATGGATACTTGGTATTTCGAGCATTCGTCCGGGAGGTTACTTCATCACTAGGTCAAGTGAAAAAGGAGGTGATATCAACAACGATCTAAGGTATAGGTTTTCCCAACGTCCACTTATTCAAATTTCACAAGGAGAAGAAAGAATGTCTAACAAAAAAATGTACGGGTTTGTAGCTTTCCTGGTGATTGCTGCAACCATCCTTTCCGCATGCGGAACAGCCACCCCGACTCCCGCCCCGACTGCTGCTGGTAGTACAGAGGTCGAGGTGTTTTCGTGGTGGGTGGGCCCCGGCGAAGCTGACGGCCTGGCTGCCATGATCAAAATCTTCAACGCGGATTACCCCAGCATTGCATTTGTTAATGCAGCTGTGGCCGGTGGCGCTGGCACGAATGCCAAAGCCGTCCTGGCGACCCGCCTGGCTGCTGGCGATCCGCCTGATTCCTGGCAGGCCCATGCTGGACAGGAAACGATCGCCAATTACGTGGCCGCTGGTCAGGTGTTACCACTGGACGATCTATTCGCCTCTACTGGTCTGACGAGTGTTCTACCTGCGACCCTGCTGCCCCTCATCTCGCAGGATGGACATCCCTACAGCGTGCCGGTGAACATTCACCGCTCGAACGTGCTGTGGTACAACCCCAAGGTGCTGGCTGCGGCTGGCGTAACCGCCAACCCCAAGACCGATTTTGCAACCCTGGATGCCTTCTTTGCTGTTTGCGACCAGGTCAAGGCCGCTGGTAAGATCTGCTTGTCCCTGGGCGCCCCCTGGACTGCAATCCACCTGTTCGAGAACATCATGATCGGTACTATTGGTGCTGCAAAGTGGAACGGCCTGTGGACCAGCCCGCCCACCACCGATTGGGCTGGCGCGGATGTTACTGCTGGCATTGCCAACTTTGCCAAGGCTCTGTCCTATACCAACCCCGACGCTTCCACCCTATCTGACTGGCAGACCGCTTCCAAGATGGTCTCTGATGGCGATGCCGCCTTCAACATCATGGGCGACTGGGCATATGGTTACTTTGCCAACGCAGCCCCCAATGGTCTGGCCCTGACTCCCCACACTGATTTTGATTGGGCTGTCGCACCCGGCACCTATGGCGTGTTCAACTTCCTCTCGGATAGCTTTGTCCTGCCCGTAGGCGCCAAGCATCCGGATGCAGCCATTGACTGGTTGACCGTTGCCGCTTCAAAGGCCGGTCAGGAAGCCTTTAACCCGCTCAAGGGCTCCATCTGCGCTCGCACCGACTGCAATCAAGCGCTGTTCAGCGAGTACTCGCAGGATGCAGCCAAGGACTGGACCAGCAATGTAGTGGTCGGCAGCCTGATGCATGGTGTGGTTGCTGCACCTGCCTGGGCGACCTCCATTGGCACTGCCATCGGTCTGTTCCAGACTGACACCACCCAGACCGGATCTTTCCAGGTTGCCTTGGTGGCGGCCTGCGCGGCTGACGGTACCTGCAAGTAATTCTTTAGAAAGAACGAAGCCAAATAAACACAATGGGCGGCTCATTGAGCCGCCCATTGCATCAAGACAGTTTCAAGTGAACCGATCTAGGTGTACACGGCTTTCATACCGTAAGAAAGCCAGGCTGTCCCAAACCCCAACTTTGTGAAAAGCGTGTCTAGGTGTAGATTGATGGTTGACAGGTCATAATTTGGCTACTATGATTGAGGCAGGTAAATTCTCTTGGAAAGTTACAACCGAAAGAGAGGTTGCGGATGTTTCGTAAGTTCACCCTTCGGGTGCCGGTTCTGTGTCTGGCGCTTGTTCTGATCATCGTGGGGGCAGTCTGTGTTGTTGTTCTTGAAAAAACACAGCTGATCATTGCCGGGAAAAACATCACCTCAATAGCCATATTATTATGTGGGTTGGTATTTTACGCAGGCATCGTGCTGATCATCTCGATGTTTGAAAATGAGACCATGCTCTCCATCGCCTTGTTACTCCCTTCAATGGTGGCGGTGGCTATTTTTGTATATGGCTTCATTGGCTGGTCCATTCGAGTTTCATTGACCCAATGGAAAGGTCTGAATCCGAATTATGCCTGGGCTGGATTGAAACAATACTATCTCCTGTTTAACAATAATCCCCGCTTTGTGATCGATGTTCGCAATACGGGCATGTTCACGGTCGGTTTTATCCTGGGCTGCCTGATCATTGGATTAGGTCTGGCTATTTTGCTTGACCAAAAACTAAAAGGCGAAGCGCTCTTTCGAGGCATTTTTCTGTTCCCGATGTCCATCTCATTCATTGCCTCCGGTGTGGTCTGGGGGTGGCTAATGAATCCTGCTACAGGAAATCGCATTACCGGGCTTAACCTAATTTTCCAGAAGCTTGGACTGGATTCGCTCATCAGTCTGTGGCATTCCACCCCACAACCATGGGGGATGGCATTTACAGTACTCCCGGCAGTCTGGCAACTATCGGGCTTTACCATGGCACTCTACATGGGCGGCATGCGCAGCATATCAGATGACTTGCGCGAAGCCGCACGTGTCGATGGAGCCAGTGAATTCCAGATCTATCAATATATCATCCTGCCGCTTCTCCAACCGGTCACGCTCAGCGCGGTGATCATCCTCGCCCACATGTCCCTGAAGATATTTGACCTGATCGTCGCCCTCGGCAATAAAGCCATCAGTCTGGATGTTCCGGGTATTTATATGTGGACGACAACTTTTGATGGTACCAACTATGCCCAGGGGGCGGCTATCGGCGTTCTGATGCTGATCAGCGTGGCGGTTTTAGTCATTCCCTATCTCATAAACAATATGCGCACGGAGACTCAATTATGATCCGCCGCGTTCTGTCCCATACCTTTTTTTATATCATCTTGCTCGCCATGGCAGCCTTCTACCTGCTTCCCATCTATTTAATGCTGCTTACGAGTGTCAAACCTTTCAACCAGGTCGATCTGAAGACGATGTGGGCTTTACCGATCAATGGCCTGCACATCGAAAACTTCATTGCCGGTTACAAGCAACTTGCCCCCAATATCAATAATAGCCTGATGATGGTAATCCCGGAGGCGCTTCTTTCTTCCCTGCTCGGATCGTTGAACGGCTACCTGCTGGCTAAATGGAAGTTTCGCGGCTCGAATCTCGTATTCACCTTGATCCTGTTCGGAATGTTCATCCCCTACCAGAGTATTCTGATCCCGCTCGTGAAGTTCATGCAAGCCATCAAGCTGTATGGTGATATCCCCGGCCTGATCCTGGTGCATATTATTTATGGTATTCCGATTACCACCTTGATATTCCGTAACTATTACGCAGGTATTGAAACTGAAATTCTGGAGGCAGGCAAAATTGACGGCGCAGGGCTGATGGGTTTGTATCGGTACATTATGTTACCGCTCTCAGCGCCCAGCTTTGCGGTGGTCATCATCTGGCAATTTACCCAGGCTTGGAATGAATTCCTCTTTGCGGTGATATTGACTAATCAATCACACTGGCCTGTGACGGTGGCCCTCAACAACCTGGCTGGCAGCCAGCTGGTGCAATGGAACGTCTTGATGGCCGCCACCCTGTTGGCTGCCCTGCCGACCTTGCTGGTTTATCTTTTCCTGGGACGCTATTTCTTGCGCGGGTTGATGGCCGGTGCCCTGAAGGGATAGAGAAAGAACAAAAATAATGAAGTACAGAAAATTGGGCAAGACAAATCTTTCCGTAAGCGAGATTGGTCACGGCTTGTGGGGCATGGGTGACTGGAAGGATGCCAATGACCGCGAGTCGCTGGATACATTACAAATGTCCCTTGAAATGGGGTGTAATTTCTTTGATAGCGCATGGTCTTATGGAAGCGGACATAGTGATAAATTACTTGGGAAATTAATCGAGAATAACCCCGATGCCAGGATCGTCGCCGCAAGCAAGATTCCCCCCAAGAATTATAAATGGCCAGGTACTTCAAAGAGTAAATTAGAAGAAGTTTTCCCTCGTCAACACATCCTTGAGTATACTGAAAAGATTCTGGAGAGTCTTGGAACGGATCATATCGATATCCTGCAATTCCATGTTTGGGACGATTCCTGGTCAGACCACGACGAATGGAAGCAGACGATTTCCGAACTCAAGTCAAAAAACCTTATTCGTTTTTTTGGCCTGAGCCTGAATAGATGGGAACCATGGAATGGCTTGAAGGCGATACGAACAGGATTAATTGATGTTGTTCAGGTTATTTATAATATTTTTGACCAGGCTCCGGAGGATGAATTATTCCCGCTTTGCAAGAAAATGAACATTGGGGTCATCGCAAGAGTGCCGTTGGATGAAGGCGGTCTTTCAGGCAAACTGATGATGAATTCGCAATTCCCTGATAACGATTGGCGGGCGAGATATTTTGGCGCAGAGAACCTTCCTCCGACCGTTGCGCGTGCAGAAGCATTGAAGGAACTTTTACCGGAAGCCATGAGTTTGCCTGAAATGGCACTGCGTTATATTCTCACGAATCCAATTGTCAGCACGACGATCGTCGGGATGCGTAACTTGCATCACCTTCAAGAGGATGTAAAAGTCAGTGATGGGAAAGGTTTATCTCAAGGATTAATCCTGGAACTTAAAGCACATAGATGGGATCGAAAAGTCACTCCCTGGTCGGATTAGGTTGCTCTTCAGCTCCAATTTGCTTATCTTAATTTCCCAAGGTAGTGGAAGGATGTATGAAGAAGGGCTTTACGAGTTCCGGTCGCAAAGCCCTTCTTTTGTAACTTCTCAATGAACCGGGGACGGGGG
>CAIKOL010000071.1 GCA_903829085.1 uncultured Anaerolineales bacterium
GGCAAGCTTGACAAAGCTTGTCAAACGAAGTCACGGGGCAAGGCTTTCAGACTTTAAGAAAGCCCTGGCTTTTGAAATGACCATTAACACCAATTAAGTGTACAATGGTATGGATGGATTCCTGGAAGAGAGACGTCCAGATCCATGCCAGCACAAGCATTGATCCAGCCGATATGGATGACAACCATGGCCCATGACCTGATCCTGAATGTTTCGCTGATCGTTGCGCTCACCACCATTTACAACCTGCTGGCACGGGCGCGCCAGGATGGCAGAACGGGGATAAAATTCCTTTCTGGATTGCTCTTTGGGGCGGTCGCCATTGCCGGCATGCTGACGCCGTTCCATTATGCCCCGGGGGTCATTTATGATGGGCGCTCCATTGTATTGGGTATGGCAGGGCTCTTTGGCGGGGGCACGGTGGCGCTCATCGCCATCCTGGTGGCAGGCACCTACCGCCTCTGGCTGGGGGGGGCGGGCGTGTGGGCCGGCATCGCCACCATCCTCTCCACCGCCATGGTGGGGCTGGCCTTCCGGCGCTGGTGCGGCAACCGCCCCAGCAGGCTGGGTCTCCCGGCGCTGTATGGCATCGGTGTCTGCATCCACCTGGCCATGCTGGTCTGCCAGTTGCTGGTCATCCCCTGGCCGGCCGGAGTGGCTGCCATCGTCAGGATCTGGCCGCCGGTATTGCTGATCTTCCCGGTTGCCACCCTGGTGATGGGCACCCTGCTGAGGAGCGATGACCGCCGCCTGGAGACCGAAACGGCGCTGCGCTCCAGCGAAGAGAAATACACCAAGACATTTCATTCCTCACCCTCCGCCATTGCCATCACCCGCGCCTCCAATGGATGCATCCTGGATGTTAATGAAGGCTTTGTGGCGATCACCGGGTATTCATCTCGTGAGTTGATCGGTAAGACCACCCTTGACCTGAATATTTGGGTCCACGAGCAGGACCGCACGGATGTAATCAATGACCTGTCAAAAGGGGCATCTGTCGAGGCGAGGGAATACAAGTTCCACAATAGATCCGGCGGGCTGATCATCGGATTGTTTTCGGCCGATCTCATCCAGGTGGACGGCCAGACTTGCATTATTTCGAGCATCATTGACATTACCGAACGCAAGCAGGCCGAAGAAGAGGTCCGCCGTTTGAATGCCAGCCTGGAGCAGCGCGTAGAAGAACGCACACGTGAACTTCAGGAGACCCAGGAAAAACTTGTCCAACAAGAAAAACTATCAGTGCTGGGGAAAGTTGCTGGCAGTGTCAGCCACGAACTGCGCAACCCGCTGGGCATCATCTCGAATGCCGTCTATTACCTGAAGCTGGTCCAGCCGGAGGCAGGTACCAAAGTAAAGGATTACTTAAAGATCATCGAGCGGGAGACAGGCAATGCCGAGCAGATCATCGCCGACCTGCTGGATTTTGCCACTTCCCAGCCCCTGCAGCAGGAACGGATCTCGGTGGAGAAGCTGGTGCTCCAAACGTTGGAAAGCTTCCCGGTCCCGCAGGGGGTGGAGCTGGCGCTCGACCTGCCGGAAGACCTGCCGCCGGTGTTCGTGGACCCGCGCCAGATGATGCGGGTGCTGGGCAACCTGGTGCTGAATGCCTGCCAGGCGATGGCGACAAGTACCGCCACAGGTGTGCCCAAAGGGGGACAGTTGACAGTGATCAGTGAACAGTCATCAGGCATCAGTGGTCTGTGGGTGAGGATCAGGGTTGAAGATACCGGCACGGGCATCACGCCCGAGAATATGAAGAAGCTGTTCGAGCCACTCTTCACCACCAAGACCACGGGCATCGGGCTGGGGCTGGCAGTCAGCAAGAAGCTGGCGGAGGCCAATGCAGGCCGGATCGAGGTGACAAGCGAGCCGGGGCAGGGCAGCACATTCACCCTGTGTTTGCCGGTGTTCAATCCTGAGGCGCAAAGGAATAGAGTCTGACAGATTCGTGCCATTCAAAAATAGTGCAGACCAATGAATAGAGAAACGGCTTCCCCCACTTCACTGAGATTCCCAAAGAGACGTTTGTGAGGTGTATGATTGAAGATGGAAGATCGTAGATTTTGGTTTGAAATCCGAAATCTCTTGAGGTGCTTATGTCCGATCCAATCCGTGTTCTGATCGTTGAAGACCGGCCAGCAGATGCCGAGCTGATGCTGAACCAACTGCGCCAGGAGGGGTTCGACCCGGACTGGAGCCGCGTGGATAACGAGCCGGACTTCCTGGCTGCGCTCGAAACGAAGCCCGACCTGATCCTGGCGGATTGGAGCCTGCCGCAGTTCAGCGGTCTACGCGCCCTGCAATTGATGAACGAACGCGGCCTGGATATCGCCTTCGTGGTCGTCTCCGGCAGCATCGGCGAGGAGGAGGCTGTGCAGGCCATGCACGCGGGGGCAGATGATTATTTGCTGAAAGACCGCCTGGCGCGCTTGGGCACCGCGGCGCGCAATGCGTTGGAAGTCAAACACCTGCGGGAGCTGCGCAAACAGGAGCAAGCGGCGCTGCGCGCAAGCGAAGACAAGTTCAAGCATATTTTTGAATATTCAAGCGTGGGGAATTCCATCACCCAGTTCTCCGGGGAGATCAATGTCAACCAGGCTCTCTGCGACCTGCTGGGATATACCCCGCAGGAACTTCAAAATAAAAAGTGGCAGGACCTCACCCATCCGGACGACATTGCCCTGACACAAAGAGAAGTGGACCGCCTGCTGAACGGTGAAAAAGAATCGGTGCGCTTTAACAAGCGCTATTTGAAGAAGGATGGCTCCGTGCTGTGGGTGGATCTCAGTTCATCCATCCGGCGGGACGCGCTAGGGAGCCCGCTCTACATGATGACCACCCTGATCGACATCAGCGAGCGCAAGCAGGCGGAGGAAAAGCTCGAAGAGGAACGGAGCCTGCTGCAGACAGTGATCGACAATTTACCCGCCCGCGTTTTCGCCAAGGATGATCAAGGCCGTAAAATCCTCTCTAACAAAGAGGATTGGCAAGCCAGCGGGGGAAAGACGATGGAAGATGTCATCGGGAAGACAGACTTTGATACTTATCCGCCTGAACTGGCTAAGGGCTTCTGGGCCGATGACAAGCGGGTAATCGATTCTGGAGAATCGATCCTCAACCATGAAGAACCCGGGCTTGATTCCCAGGGCAACCGGATCATGGTATTGTCTTCCACGGTTCCCCTTCGAAATAGCCATGGAAAGGTCATCGGGTTGGTAGGCGTCGGCCAGGACATCACCGAGCGTACGCAAAAGGAAGAAGAGGTCAGGGAATCGCAGCAATTGTTGAAAAAAACCTTATCCTGCCTGCTGGATGCCGTGTTTATTCTTGACGCTGATACAGTGGAAATCAAGGACTGCAATCAAGCTGCAACAGCGATCTTCGGCTACAGCCGTGAGGAGATGCTTGGGAAAACAACCACGTTCCTGCATGTCGACCAGGCAGCATTGGAGGAGTTCAGGCAGCATTTAGAGCCTGCCGTGGAAGAAAAAGGGTACTTGTTCCTGTCAGATTTTCGAATGAAGCGCAAAGACGCGACCCTATTCCCGACTGAAAACAGTGTGATCCCCATCCTGGACGGTCAAGGCAAGCGCACCGGCTGGGTCAGCGTAGTACGCGACATCACCGAGCGCAAGCAGGCGGAAGAACACATTGTCAAACTCAACCGCATGCTGCACGTGCTGAGCGATATCAACCAGGCCATCGTGCGCCTGCGCGGCGGGCAGGCGCTCTACCAGGAAGCCTGCCACATCGCCGTGGAAGAGGGGAACTTCAGCATGGCCTGGATCGGATTCGTGGACCCGGAAACAAAAGACATCAGCCCTGTTACCTGGGCGGGCAGCGTGGGAGATTACCTGGATAAACTGAAAATAAACGTAGGCGATGACGCTAGAGGCTACGGCCCGACCGGCACATCCCTGCGCGAGGGGCAACACAAGATATGCAATGACATTGAGCACGAAGAGTGGATGAAGCCCTGGCGCCAGGACGCCCTGCAGTTGGGTTATCGTTCCTCGGCGGCCTTCCCCTTGCAGACCTTTGGCGCTGTGAGCGGCGTATTCACCGTTTATGCCAGCGAGCCGGGATTCTTCGACGAGGAAGAGATCAGACTGCTGGATGAACTGGCGCAGGATATTTCCTTTGCCATGGAGTTCACCGAACGGGATGCGCAGCGCAAGCAGGCTGAGGAATTGATAAAAGAAAGCACCGAACGGATGCATGAAGCCCAAAAACTGGCGCATATCGGTGTATGGGATTGGAAGCCCGAACCTGATACTGTCACCTGGACAGAAGAACTTTATCATATTGTCGGGCTCGACCCGCTGCTCCCGGCGCCCTCTTTTAAAGAACATTCCAAACTCTATACTCCCGAAAGCTGGGAACTTCTGAAAACCAGTGTTGAAAAAGCACTGGAAACCGGTGAAGCATACCAGTTCGAACTGGAACTCATCCGCCCGAATGGCGAGAGGCGCTGCGTGAACGCCTTTGGTGGTGCAAAATTTGATCCCAAAGGAAAAGTCATTGGACTTTTCGGCACGCTCCAGGATATCACCGAGCGCAAGCGGGTGGAGCAGGCATTGCGGAGGAGCGAAGAGGAATACCGTCTGCTGATCGAGAACAGCCACGACATTATTTATACACTCACTTCAAAGGGAATATTCACCTTCGCTTCTCCGGCCTGGACGGCGCTGCTCGGGCACCCGGTTGATCAGGTGACCGGACAATCGTTCCAGGAATTCGTCCATCCGGATGACCTGGCGGGATGCATGGCATGGCTGCAAAAAGTGATCGAGACGGGACAAAGACAAGAGGAGGTGGAGTACCGCGTGCGGCACACTGACGGGTCATGGCGCTGGCACACCTCAAGCGGTGTTCCCATTAGGGATGAAGCCGGTGCTATCGTGGGTTTCGAGGGCATTGCCAGGGACATCACCGAGCGCAAACAGACAGAAAAAGCGCTGAGGGAGAGCGAGGAACGCTTCCGCAGCCTGTACGAGAACGCCACCATCGGCATGTACCGCACCGAACCAGGTGGCCGGATCCTGATGGCCAACCCTGCCCTGCTCAAGATGCTGGGATACGACTCCTTTGATGAACTAGCCCGGCGTGACCTTAGCAGGGATGGCTACGAGCCGGAATATCCGCGCCAGGAGTTCCAGGCATTGATCGAACAGCATGGGGAAGTACGCGGCCTGGAAGCACGCTGGAAACACAAAGATGGTTCCACCCTCTACGTGCGTGAGAGCGCCCACCTGGTGCGGGATGAAAAGAACCAGCCGCTCTATTACGAAGGCACGGTGGAAGACATCACCGACCGCAAGCAGGTTGAAGAAGCACTGCGGGAAAGTGAAAACAGGTATCAACTGGTCTTTGAAAATTCAGGCACGGCCAACACCATTTTTGATACCAATTGCCGGGCAGTGCTGCAGAACAGCCTGTCACGCGCCTTGAGCGGCCCGGGGGAGGCCATCGGGAAGACAGCCCTGGAGATCTTTGGGCCCGAACAAGGCGCCCTGGTGACCGAACGCATGCGGCGTGTGCTGGCTTCGGGCGTGGCAGAAGTCTTCGAGACCGACTTCAGCATGCCGGTGGGGAGAAAGTGGATGCGCTCCTCCTACCTGCCCCTGCTCGATGAACACAAGGGGATGGTCGGCATCCAGGTCATCTCCCAGGACATCACCACCCAGAAGCAGGCCGAAATAACCCTGCAGGAATACTCCGTGCGCCTGGAAGCCGACGTGGCAGCGCGCACCCGTGAACTGCAGGAGGCCCAGGAGCAGCTCGTGCGCCAGGAGAAGCTGGCCGTGCTGGGGCAACTGGCCGGGAGCGTGGGGCACGAACTGCGCAACCCGCTGGGGGTGATCAACACCGCCATCTATTACCTGAAATCGGTCCAGCCGGATGCAGGTGAGAAGGTCAAGAGATACCATGCCATGATCGAGCAGGAGGTGCGCAATGCCGACAAGATCATCACTGACCTGCTGGACTTTGCGCGCGGCATTAAAGCTGAACGGACGGCTTGCGCGATCCCAGAACGGGTGCAGCATGTGCTGGAACGCTTCCCGGCGCCGGCGGGGGTGGAGGTGACTGTTGATTTCCCGGCCGACCTGCCGATGGCATTGGCGGACCCGCCTCAGGTGGAGCAGGTGCTGGGCAACCTGATGATCAACGCCTACCAGGCGATGGCTACGCAAAAAAGCTCCGCC